>DASRBU010000105.1:0-4531 GCA_035653475.1 Candidatus Dormiibacterota bacterium
GTGCAGCAGCAGCTGGCCCAGCAGCACGCCGCCTCCCCCACGCCCTGAAGCCCCGCCCTCAGGCCCGACCACCCCGGCCCGGATCCCCGGTCAGGACCTCCCAGAAGACCTGGGCGGCGGGCGGCAGCTCGGCCCGCCGGCGGATGGCGTAGATGCCCCGCCGGTGGCTCGGGAACTCCAGCTCCACCAGCCGGCCATCGGCCAGCTCGCCGGCGACCGCCACCCGCGGGGTGATCGCGAACCCGATCCCGGCCAGGGCGGCCGAACGAACCGCGTCCAGCGCCCCCAGCTCCAGCCGTGGGATCAGCTCGAACCACGGCCCCAGCATCTGCCGGGCCACGGCGTCGACGGCCGACCCCGGCTCCCGGGCCAGCAGCCGGTGGCCGGTCAGGCGCTCCGGGTCGACCCGGCCCCGGGCCAGCGGATGGTCGGGCCGCGCCACCATGATCACCTCGTCGCTGGCGATCTCGACGCTCAGCAAGGAGCCCGCCGGCAGGGGGGCCTCCACACAACCGACGTCCAGGGTCCCGTACTCGACCTCCTCGCCGATGCGGCCGGTGGAGCCGACTTCCACCTGGAGATGGACCTTCGGCCGCCGGGCGGTGAAGGTCGCCAGCGGCGCGCTCAGATAGCAGCTCGCCACCGTCTGGCTGGCGCCGATGTGGACCGAGCCCACCTCGCCGGAGGCGGCCAGCCGGGCGGCGTCGACCACGGCGTCGATGCCGCGGGCCGCGGCTCGGCAGGCGATGGCCACCGTTCTGCCCGCGTCCGAGAGCCGGAGGTTGCGTCCGGTTCGCTCCAGCAGCCGTACCCCCAGCGACCGCTCCAGGAGCTGGAGCTGCTGGGTGACCGCACCTCGGGTTAGCCCCAGCCCGTCGGCGGCCCGGGTGATGCTCTGGTGCTCGGCCACGGCCAGGAAGGTCCGCAGCTGCTCGAGGGTGAAGGGCGGACGCTGTCGCTCCATCAGGCCCCGCGACGCTCGGCCTGGGGCGGGACCGGGCCCAGCTCGTCCAGGTAGAGGTCCGCCGGCGCGGTCACCTGGACCACCCGCAGGTCGGGATGCGCCCGCGCCACCTGCCCCGGGAGGTCCCGGCGGAGCCAGTGCGAGAGGGGGTGGGGAAGCGTCGAGATGATCACGGCGTCGTAGCCGCCGTACCGGAGCTCCTCCTCGATCGCCTCCGCCGGCCCATGCGGGCTCAGGCGCACCGAGGTCACCCGGGCTCCGACCGCCTGCAGGCGCCGGCGCGCCCGTCCCGCGCGCCGCCGGCCGAGTCGGATCGGGGAGTCCTCGATCCCGAGCAGGTGGTGCCAGAGGCCCATCTCCCCGGCCGGGACCAGGATCACGAACTCCGCCTGGGGATCCTCGGCCACGATCTCGGCCGCCCGGGCGCGGAGGGAGGGGCTCTCGGCGGTGAGGTTGGCGACGACCAGGTAACGTCCCATCGATCTTCCCTCCGGCCCGGATGGCAGACACGCACGCGGCAGACCCGGATCGCCCGCACCGGAGCCCCGAGCAGGCGATCGAAACCTTGACTATCGTATCACGTGTTCTGAGTTAGTCGAGCTAAACGATCGACCCGCCGCAACGCCGGCGCACGCGCTCGTGGCCTCCGGCCGGCTCGACCTCGGGCCGCAGGTCCGGCCCCTGGGCTGGGAGAAGCTTGGGAGCGCGATCCCGCTCCCCGGGGAGCCTCAGGCGGTTCGAGGCCTCCGCCAGCCCAGCGCCGGGCCGAGACGCGGCTCCAGCAGCTCCGCGATCTCGCCCGGCCGCGGCCGGCGGCCGGTCAGGTGCTTGTCGAAGACCGGGTCACCGTCCACCGTGACCCGGAAGACACCCCTGGTCCCGCTCCTCAGCTCGAGCCCCTCCAGGATCGGCGCCCACCGATCCAGGATCTCGGCCGTCACCCGGACGGCATCGTCCATGTGGTCTCAAGGGACGCACCACTCGATCGTGACGCGGTGTCGAGGGTCGATCATCTCGGCCTCTACAACCGCGTCCCAGGGGCATCACTTCCCGGGGCCTCCCCGGCCCCTCCCCAACCGGGGCTGGAAGGCGCCGGCCCCGAGGTGTACCCTGGGGTTGCCGACAGAGGCTGTGGACCGTGGGTGGGAAGGTCGAAATCCCGGGGGTGAGATCCGAACTGCAGGGCCAGCGTCCGAACGCTCGCCTGCGGCTGCAACGGCTCCGGCGCGGCTGGACGCAGGAGGACGTGGCCGCGGGCCTTCACCGGGTCGCGGCCGGGCTGGGAGAGCCCGAACCCGGCGTCGACGCGACCATGATCAGTCGCTGGGAGCGCGGCAGTCGGCGCCCGCGACCGCGCTACGTGCGGTTGCTCTGCCGGCTCTTCGAGCTGCCCGCCGAGGAGCTGGGCCTGGGCGAACATGACACGGAGCCCTGGGGGGTGTCACCGTCCACCGCCGACGAGGAGGCGCGGCGACGCGACTTCATCCGGGAGATGGCCGAGCTGTTCCGGGTCGCCCCCCTCCCGCCCTCGGCCGAGCCGCCGGGCCTGGAGCCCTGGGAGCGGCTGCTGCGGGCGCTGCGCCGCCCGGGCCGCGTCGAGCCGACCACGGTCGCCGACCTGGAGCGCGTCACGATCGCGCTCCAGAGCCTGGAGCCGACGCTGGTCAGCTCGGACGTGCTCCTGGGGCCGACCATCGGCCATCTGGAGGCGCTGACCAACCTGCTCCAGGGGTCGCTGACGCCGTCGATCCGAGAACGGCTCTGCTCGCTGGCCGGCGCGACCGCGGGTCTGGTGGGAGCCCTGAAGTGGAACCTGGACGACTGGGAGGCGGCGGTGGCGTACTTCCGGGCCGGCATGGTGGCGGCCCGGGAGGCGAACGACCGCCCCCTCGGCGCCTACCTCATGGCCCGGGCCGCCTGCCGACCCCCGCACCGGGAGGACCCGGCCTCGCGTCTCCAGCGGCTGCGGCAGGGCTGGCACGGCTTCACCCCGGCCGACGCCTCGCCTTCGACCCAGGTCTGGCTGGCGGCCAAGGAGGCCGACGCCCACGCCCTGTTGGGCCGAACCGACGACTGCCTGCGGTCACTGGACCGGGCCGAGTCCCTGCTGGCCCGACTGGACCCCGGGGCGGCCCACCCTCCGCCACCCCTGGTGAGCGAGACCTGGCTCGCTGGGGAGCGCGGCGCCAGCCTGGCCAAGCTGGGGCGCACCGACGAGGCGCGAGCCGACCTCCAGCGGGTGCTGGCCGTCCTGGGGCCCACCTCCGACCGCGACCGGCTCTGGCTGATGGCGGCCCTGGCCTTCACCTTCGTGGCCGACAACGAGCCAGAGGAGGCCTGTCGCGTGGCGGCCACCGCCCTCTCCCGGGCCGCCGCCACCCACCTGCAGCCGGTGGTCTACCTGCTGGGGGTGGACCTGCCCCGCGCCCTGGGCCCCCACCGCGACCGTCCCGCGGTCCGCGAGCTGGAGGAGCAGGCACGGGGCCTGACGGTCCGGCCGGCGCTGGAGCCGGCCCGTCGCTAGGCGCTCCTCCGGCCGGCCGGGAAGACCGGACGCCGACCGGCCGGGCCCGCGTCAGCTCGAGGCCGTGGCCGCCGGGCCGAGCTCACGTCCGATCACGATCAGGAGCTCCTGGCCGTCCTTGACGATGGGCAAGCAGTCGAAGGAGAAGAGCCCCGTCTGACGGCGCAGGCGCAGGTTGAGCTCCCACCCCTGGCGGCGGCGGAAGGGAGGGCGGAAGGCGGCCACCGCCTTGGCCCGATCGTAGGGCTCGGCGAATTCCACGAATCGCCGTCCCTGGAGGCGCTCGCGCACGGTTCCCGCCCCGTGGGCCAGGGCCACGTTGGCGTCCACGATCCTCCCCTCCCGGTCGAGGATGGCGATGAGGTAGGGCAGGAAGTCGGCCACCGACCGCCAGGTCAGCTCCACCTGCTGGAGACGTCCGTCGCCGGCCGGCGACGCCGCCACCTGCCACCGCTGCTCGATCGCGGGCAGGGCCAGCAGCCCCCGGGCGGCCTGCACCGCAACCTTCAGCGTCAGCCCCCGGACCGCCACTCCGTTGACCACCTCGCGGAGCAACTCCACGTCCTCGGCCGTGTAACGGCGCTGCCCCGAGGCGGTCCGCCGCGGGTGGAGGATGCCGTGCCGCCGCTCCCAGGCTCGCAGCGTGTGGGGCGAGAACCCGATCATCGCCGCCACCTCACCGATGGTGTACTCGGCGGCGCTCACGATCGCACCATCCGACGGGCCAGGACCGCGCCCACCCGGGCATCGGCCCCGTGACCGCTCGCGCCCACCCTCCGCCAGAGGTCGACGCTGCGGTTGAAGGCCGTCCCCCCCACCAGCACCGGGAGGCCGAGCCCCCGGAGGGCGCCCACCACCTGGGCCGCGGCGCGCGCGGAGGGAAGGTACCCGCCGGAGAGGCCGACCAGCCGGGGCCGGAACCGTCCGGCCAGCGCCACCAGGCCGCTCGTGTCGACGTCGACGTCCACGACCTCGACCTCCCAGCCCTCGTCCTCGAGGACGAGGGCGAACATGCGCAGCCCTAAGAGGTGACGGTCACCCGG
>DASRBU010000106.1:0-8244 GCA_035653475.1 Candidatus Dormiibacterota bacterium
GTTCACGACCTTCTTCATCCCGCGAGCCTCCTAGTGGGATTTCGCTCCATTATTGATAACAGGATTGATGATATCAGTATCCTCAGCGAGGGATCGGGACGCTCACCGGGGCGTTGGGTCCGCCGAGGGCGCGCCCGGCCGCCGAGCCGGCGCTGCGAGCCGCCCGCCGCCGGGCCCGTGGCGGGCCGGGACGCGGTCGTCGAGACCCAGACGAGCCAGTCGGGGACGCCCGCCGTGCGGGGCCCGGTTGTCGCCGCGGGGGTCAGCCCGCCCGCCGGCGGTAGCGGTAGAGGTCGCGGAGCGCCCCGATCTCGCCCCCGTGGTGGGCGTCGTGCCAGATCATCGTCCAGAAGATCCGCCACGTGGGCCACGCCTCACCCCAGTTGATGAGCCGGGCCTCGTCCAGTCCGCGGTCGTCCAGCGTGTCGAGATCTGCCGTCAGGAGACGCTGGCCGCGCTCGAGCATCTCGATGGCGGAGCCTGCCGTGCGTGGGTGGTCGATCGTGTCCCAGGTGAGCTCGCCCCGACCGAAGGCGTACTCGTGGTCCATGACCTTGCAGGTGGCGAGGTGCACCAGACGCCAGGCGATGGTGGTGGGGGGGTCTGGGTCGGGCTCCGCGTAGTCGGCCGTCCAGCGGCCGTCGGGACCGGGGTGCACCGTCCAGCAGCCCGGGGCCGGCTCCCAGAAGAACTCGTCGTCGGTGAGCCCCCGGACCCTGGCGCGAACCAGCTCGTAGGCGTCGCCCATCTGCTGGTGCAGCAGCCCGACCCGCTCGCGAGGCACGACGTCGCCCTCGGCGCTCAGTCTACCCGTCGGCTCCCTCGACGGGCTCGCGATCGTGGCCGTGCCGCGGTGGTCACCGGGGGTCGCGACCCTCCCTCGATCGGGTCGCGCTGCCCATGGTGCCGCAATGAGCGATCGAGCGTGGTGGGTCGAGCGCCTGGCCTGGCGCGAGGAGGGGGCGAGTGTCTTGGGCGTGCGCCGGGGCTGCCCGCCTCGCGCCGCGGCGCGGAGACGGCTGAGCTCGTCCCCCGATGCCCCGGCCGGGGCCGGCGTCGGGCCGCGAGGCCGCGTGTGATGGCGGTCACAGGGGAGGTGATGGCCGGGTGTGGTGAGACTCACATGCCCTGGAGGCCGTGGGCTGGTCCAATCGCCGGGTGAGGTCCGTGCCGTCGGCGGCGATCCGCGGTGCGATCGGGCGCCGGTCGTGGCCGCGGGCGGGTCGGGGCGGCGCTCGCCGTCCGTCCTCGCCTTTCCTCCGGCCCGCGCCCGGGCGGCGGGCGCGTCCCCGGCCGTCGGACGGCCGCTCCGGGAGGCGGGTCGGCGGCGCCCCGGTCCCGGTCGACCACGGTGCGGCCGGCGACGGGCCGGGCCCGGAGCGGGAGCAGACGGATGCCGAGGCGGCAACCGCGCCTCGGCCGGCGGAGGGCGGCGGGCGCGGCGGCCGCCTGGTTCCTCCTCTTCTGCCTCTGGCTCTGGTTGGTGGACGGCGCCCCGCCGGAGGAGCTGTGGACGGGGGCGGTGGCCGCCGCTCTGGCCGCAGCGGCGACCGTGGCCGCCGCCGACGCCGGCCGGCTGCGGTTCCGTCCCGCTCCGGCCTGGTTCCTGGACGCGGTTGGGCTCCCGCCGCGACTGATCACCGACACCTGGGCGCTGTTGGGGCTGCTGGCCGGTCGGGTTCGGGGTGGGGCTGTCGGCGGCCGGTACCTGGCCGTGTCCCGTCCCGTCCGGGCGATCGACGCCCGGACCTGCGCCCGCCGTGTCCTGCTGACCCTGGTGGTCGGCTTCACCCCCCGGACCCTGGTGGTGGACTTCGACCGGGAGGAGGGCCTGGTCCTGGTGCACGAGCTGGCGCCGCGCGGCCCCGGGCCCGACCTGCCGCTGAGGCGGCTGTGAGGCGATGGACGTATGGTCGTGGGCGGCGCTGGCGCTGATCGGCTGCCAGCTGCCGCTGCTCTGGTCCTGCGCCCGCGGCCGGCCCCTGGCCGGCCTGGTCGCCCTCCAGCTCTCCTCGCTGCTGGCGGTGATGACCCTGATCGCGCTCGCCCAGGCCACCCGGCGCGGCTTCGTCGCCGACCTCTCCCTGGCCCTGGCCCTGCTCAGCCTCCCGGCGGGGCTGGTCTTCGCCCGTCTGCTCGAGCGATGGATCTGAGCCTGGCTCGGGAGGTGACGATCGTCCTCTTGCTCGGGCTGGCGGTCCTGCTCGGCGCCGCCGGCACCCTGGCCATGCTGATCCTGCCGGCGGCGGTGGACCGCCTCCACTACCTGGGGCCGGTGACCGGGCTGGCCGTGCCGGCGGTGGCGGTGGCGGTGATGATCGACGCCTCTCCGCTCTCCGGTCCGGGGGCGAAGGCGGCCCTGGTCGCGATCGTCCTGCTGGTCGGGGGCCCGGTCCTGGGCCACGCCATCGCCCGGGCGGACCGTGTCCGGCGGGCCGGGGACCGGCGCCCCGGCCGCTGGGAGGGCGCTGGGGGGCGCCGGCCGTGATGCCGCCGGCGATCCAGGTGGCGGAGCTGCTGGTGGTGGCGCTGGCGGGCCTGGCCGTCGTCCTCACCCGCGACCCGGTGCGGCAGACGCTGGTGGTCGGGTTCTTCGGGCTCCAGCTGGCCGTCCTCTTCCTCACCTTCCAGGCTCCAGACGTGGCCCTGTCGGCCCTGGCCGTGGGCTCGGTGGCGCTGCCCCTCATGCTGCTCCTGGCCCTGGCCCGCATGCGCCGCCAGGGGAGGTGAGGGGATGACGCCGCGCCAGCGCCTGCTCGTCTTCCTCGCCGGCGCCGCCGGCCTGGCCGCCCTCCTGGCCTGGGGTGTGGCCGGCCTGCCCGGGTTCGGTGACCACCGGAGCGCCTACGGGCAGCTGGTGACCCGCTCCAGCGTGCCCCTGCGCAACGCCACCGACGTCGTGACCGTCGTCAACCTGGACGTCCGGGGCCTGGACACCATCGGCGAGGAGTTCATCCTCTTCTGCTCGGTCACGGCCGCGGCGGTGCTGCTCCGCCGGCAGGCGCGGGAGCGAGTGGGCGCGGCCCGGGACGAGTTCCCCGGCCGTCGCGCGCCGGGGCGGGACGACGCCGTCCTGGTGCTGGGGACGGCGATGGGGGCGCTGGTGGTCTGCTTCGGCCTCTACGTCGTCGGCCACGGCCAGCTGACGCCGGGCGGCGGCTTCCAGGGCGGGGGGATCCTGGCCGCGGGCGTGGCCCTGCTCTACCTCGCCTCCGGGGTCCGAACCCTGGAGCGGATGGCTCCGGAGTGGCTGCTCGAGGTCGGGGAGGCGGTCGGCGCCGGCGCCTTCGTGCTCATCGGCCTGGCCTCGCTCGCCGCCGGGGCGGCCTTCCTCCAGGACCTGCTCCCGCTCGGGAGCTCGGGCACCATCACCGCGGGTGGCACCCTGGGCCTGATCAACGCCGCCATCGGGCTGGAGGTCGCCGCCGGCATCTCGCTGGTCGTCTCCCTGTTCCTGGTCCAGCTGGCCAGGATCGAGGAGGCAGACCGGCCTTGAGCCCGCTCGTCGCCTGGCTGCCGTTCGGGGTCGCCGTCTGGCTGTTCGTGGTCGGCCTGTACGGGATCGTCACCAGCCGCCATCTGGTCCACCTGATCGTGTGCCTGTCGGTGGTGCAGTCCTCCACCTACGTCCTGCTCCTGGCGGTGGGCTACCGGAGCGGCGCCCTCCCGCCCATCCTGATCGACGTCCCCGCCCGGACCCCGACCGTGGATCCGATCGTGCAGGCGCTCTGCCTCACCGACGTGGTGGTCGAGGTGACGGTGATGGCGGTGCTGCTGGCGCTGGCGGTGCAGGCCCACAAGCGGTTCGGGACCGCCGATCCCACCCGACTCCGGCCGCAGAGGGGCTGACGCCCCCGCGCCCATGGTGCCCCCGCCCCCGCTGCCGGTGGCGATCCCTCTGCTGGTGGCCGCGGCGCTGGTCGCGGGCAACGTCCGTCCCCACCGTCGGCTGGCCGACGGGACGGCGATCGCCTGCGCCCTGGTCGTGACCGCGCTCTGCGGGCTGCTGCTGGTGGGCTCGCTGCGGGGGCCGATCGTGTACTGGTTCGGGGGCTGGTCGCCGCGCCAGGGCATCGCCCTGGGGGTCGACTTCGCCGTCGATCCCCTGGGGGCGGGCCTGGCCACGCTGACCTCGCTCCTGGTCTCGAGCGCCATGGTCTTCTCCTGGCGCTACTTCGAGGAGATCGGCCAGCTCTACGCCGCCTTGATGATGGCCTTCCTGGCGGCCATGGTCGCCTTCTGCCTGACCGGTGATCTGTTCGACCTGTTCGTCTTCTTCGAACTGATGGGGGTGGCGGGATTCGCCCTGGCCGGCTACGAGGTCGAGGAGCCGGGCCCGCTGCAGGGGGCGATCAACTTCGCCGTGACCAGCACCGTGGCCGGCTTCATGGTCCTGACCGGGATCGGTCTGCTCTACGGCCGCACCGGCGCCCTCAACCTGGCCCAGATCGGCCGCTCCCTGAGCCCCCACCCGGTCGACGGCCTGGTGGTGGTCGCCCTGCTCCTCGTCACCTGTGGGTTCCTGGTCAAGGCGGCGGCGGTGCCCTTCCACCTCTGGCTGGCCGACGCCCACGCGGTGGCGCCCACCCCGGTCTGCATCCTCTTCTCGGGGGTGATGGTGGAGCTCGGTCTCTACGCCGTCTGGCGGGTCTACTGGACCGTCTTCGCCCCCTCGCTCGGTCAGGCCCGGGCCGTGACCGGGCTGCTGGTGGGGGTGGGATGCCTGACCGCGCTGCTGGGGGCGGTGGAGTGCTTCCGGCAGCAGCACCTGAAGCGGCTGCTCGCCTTCTCGACCGTCAGCCACGCGGGCATGTTCCTGGTCGGGACGGCCCTGCTCACCTCCTCCGGCCTGGCCGGTGCCGCCGTGTACGTGGCCGGGCACGGAGGGGTCAAGGCGTCCCTCTTCCTGTGCGTCGGGATCCTGATGCACCGCTTCCGGACCGTCGACGCGGCTCGTCTCAAGGGCAGGGGGGCGGCGATCCCGGTGGTGGGGGGGATCTTCGCCCTGGGCGGCCTGGCCCTCGGCGGCCTGCCCCCGTTCGGGACCTCGCTGGGCAAGGAGCTGATCGAGGATGCTGCCTCCCGCTCCCACCTGAGCTGGGTCGCGGTCGTGCTCACCGCCGCCAGCGTCCTGACCGGGGGCGCCGTCCTGCGCGAGGCCGGCCACGTGTTCCTCGGCCTCGGCCGGCTGGAGCGGCGGCCGCTGCACGAGATCCAGGAACCGGAGACCGCCGGCCCCCGCTGGAGGACCCCGCTGGTGATGGTGGTGCCGGCCGTCGTCCTCCTCGCCGCCGGCCTGGTGGTCGGGGTCCTGCCCGGATTCCCCGCCGGCGTCGAGGCCGCCGCCCGGCGCTTCGTGGACAGCGGCGCCTACGCCGCGGCCGTGCTCCAGGGCCGTTCCCCACCCCGGGTCGTGCCGGCGGTGGCGGCCGTGCCCGAGGCCGGCACGGTCGTCCTCTCCGGGGCCTCCGCCGCCGGGGCGCTGCTGCTCGCCCTCCTCTCCCTGTACGCGCCGCCCCGGCTCCGCCGCCCCGGCCCGGGGCGGGGCCGCCTCCGGCCCGCCGCCTGGTTCGGCTGGGCGCAGAGCGGGGACGTGACCGACTACGTCGCCTGGCTGGTGCTGGGCACCGCCGTCTACGGGCTCGTCCTGGCCCTGGGCCTGCGCTGACGCGGGCCGGGCACCGGGCCGGGTGCCGACGGCGTCGCCGGACCGTGACCAACGCCGGCGGCATGCTACTCTGCCTCCCGTGCCCCAGCGGCGGGTGACGAGCGGCTCTCCCTTCGAGGCGAAGTTCGGCTTCTGCCGGGCGCTGCGGACCGACGACCGGGTCCTGGTGGCGGGCACGGCCCCGATCTGGCCCGACGGCGCCGTCGATCCCGATCCCGGCGCCCAGGCGCGCCGCTGCTTCGAGATCATCGCCGGCGCGCTGCGCGAGCTCGGGCTCGACCTCTCGAAGGTGGTCCGTACCCGCATGTTCCTGGTCGACGCGGCCGACGCCGAGGCGGTGGGGGCGGCCCACGCCGAGGCCTTCGGGGCCCACCCGCCGGTGGCGACGATGGTGGTGGTGGCGGCGCTGCTCGACCCGCGCTGGCGGGTCGAGATCGAGGCGGAGGCGGCTCTCACCTGAGGCCGTCGACGTCGTCCCCACGCCCGGCGCCGGGTGTGGGAGTGGCGGGCCCTCGGCCGTGGACGCGTGTCGCCCGCGCTCTCCATCTCTCCGCCCCTCGAGGCGGGCTGCCATAGCGCATCCTGGAGCGCCTGTCAACGATCACGTCTCTGCATGCGGAACGGCACTCAGCGGTCATGAGTGAGCACCGTGGGTGTCGAACGCGGCGGGCGGCTCCGCCCGCCGTGGCCGCGGTCGGAGGACCTTGACGGACGCCCCTGACGGGGGGAAACTGAAGCCCCGAGAGAGCGATGGTGGGCGTCCCCGTCGGCCCTGTCGTCTGCTCCATGGGCTGGCGCCACCGGAGGGAGGAGAGATGAGATTCGGACGTGCGCTCTGCCTGACGATGCTCGCAGGACTGGTCGCCGCCGCCTGCGGAACGGGCGGCTCCAGATCGACCACCGGGCCTCCGCCGCACGGCAACGTGCTCTACTATGCGGCTCCGGGCGAGCCGGACTCGCTCGATCCCGGCGCCGGGATCAGCGGTTGGGATGCCTACTTCAGCAACTCGATCTACGACACGCTGACCATATCCGACCCCAAGACGACCGAGCCCAAGCCCGGCCTGGCCACCAGCTGGTCGTTCCTCGGCCCGGACAAGCTGACCTTCCGCATGCACCTGCGCCACGGAGTCGAGTTCCAGGACGGGACCCCGTTCAACGCCGAGGCGGTGAAGGTCAGCCTCGATCACTACCGCAGCCTCGGGGTGTGGTTCGACCTGGCCCCGGTCGTCTCCGAGACCGTGGTCGACGACTACACGATCGACCTGAACCTGAAGCAGCAGTACTCGGTGCTGCCCGCCATCCTCAGCTTTCGGGCCGGTCAGATCATCTCACCGACCGCCCTCCAGAAGTACGGCAAGGACTACGGTCGGCATCCGGTGGGAACCGGGCCCTTCATGTTCAAGTCCTGGACGCCGGGGAGCGAGATCGATCTCGTCCGTTTCCCCGACTACTGGAACAAGAACGCGGTCAAGCTCAACGGCATCACCTACAAGATCATCAGTGATGCCACGGCCATGACCAACGCCGTCGTGGCCGGCCAGGTGGACTTCGCCGCCATGCAGAACGTCCCCGCCACCAACATCCCCTCGCTCCAGGGCAGCAATCCCAACATGGTCATCAAGGACCTGCGCACCTTGAGCCTGGCCATCGTCACCACCAACAACAACCAGCCGCCCTTCAACGACGTGCGCGTCCGCCGGGCGGCCAACCTGGCCGTCGACCGGACCAGGCTGGCCCAGGCGATGGTCGGCAAGGGCGTGAGCCAGGGGCCGGCCTGGGAGTACGTCCCGCCCAACTACTGGGCCTACACCAAGGACATCCCCAACTACGGGTACCACCCCGACCAGGCCCGGCAGCTGCTGGCCGAGGCCGGCTATCCCAACGGCATCAACGTCCAGATCTGCACCTTCTCGAACGACACCACCCAAGCGGCCACGATCGAGAAGCAGGACATGGCCAGGGCCGGCATCAACCTGCAGATCGTGCAGGAGCCGGTGAACAGCTGCGTGGCCAAGCTGCAGAACGGCGGCATCCCCATGGTCCAGATCGGCTGGTACTTCCTGGCCAGCCCCTTCCAGGGCTACCAGACCATGTTCGGAGCCCAGAACGGGGTGCCCAGGTACCCGGGGGTCGACGATCTGCTGGCCAGGATCGCCTCCGCCTACACCCAGCAGGAGCAAAAGCCGCTCTACGACCAGCTCAACCGGCTCCTCTACCAGCTGGCCCCGTCCATCCCCATCTACTTCCTGGTCCAGCCGGTCGCTTACTCGAAGCGTCTCCAGGGTCTGGTGACGACCATCAACGGAGACGTCCGGGTCCAGCACGCCTACTTCCAGTGAGCGCCCGGGCCGGGGGCCGGGAGGCGGCCCGGCCTCCCGGCCCCTCCCCGGCCACGGCGTCGCGCCCTCGGCGTCACCCCCGCCCTCCGGCCCCCGGGGGCGGGCCGGATCGGTGGTGGCCATGTCGGGACGACTTAACTATGCTGGGCTCGAGGTGCACCTGGCGTCCCTTCTCCTGGGGATCCTGATCGGCCTGGCGATAGGTGTGCCGATCGGCGGGCTCGGGCGGCGACG
>DASRBU010000107.1:0-13380 GCA_035653475.1 Candidatus Dormiibacterota bacterium
CAGGAGCGGTTCGAGCTGCGGGGACGGCGCCTCACCATCATGCTGGCCAAGAACCCCACCGGCTTCAACGAGAACCTCCGCGAGGCCGAGCGCGTGGACGGCCGCCACTTCCTGATCGCGCTCAACGATCGGGTGGCCGACGGCCGGGACGTCTCCTGGATCTGGGACGTGGACTTCGAGCTGCTGGCGCGGCGGGCGGAAGTGGTGGTGCCGACCGGGGTGCGCGCCCACGACCTGGCCCTCCGGCTCAAGTACGCCGAGGTCCCGGCCCAGGCCCCGGAGCCCGACCCGGAGCGGGCCCTGGAGCGGCTGCTGGAGCTGACCCCGCCGGGAAGGGACGCCTACCTCCTCTGCACGTACACGGCCATGCTCGACCTGCGGGCGCTCCTGGTGCGCCGGGGCTGGCTGCGGCCATACTGGGCGACGTGAGCCGCGGCGCGGACCGGTTGACCATCGGCTGGCTGTACCCGGACCTGATGAACATCTATGGGGACCGGGGCAACGTGCTCACGCTCTACCAGCGGGCGCGCTGGCGGGGGCTCAGGGTCGACGTGCTCGAGCTGGGCAAAGGGGAGACCAGGGGCATGGAAGAGGTCGACCTCTTCTTCTTCGGCGGCGGCCAGGACCGCGAGCAGGGGCTGGTCTACGAGGACCTGCTCGAGCACAAGGCCGAGCGGCTGGTCCGGGCCATCGCCCAGGGGGCGGCGGTGCTGGCCGTGTGCGGCGGCTACCAGCTGCTGGGCCACTACTACCAGACCGCCGAGGGCGAGCGCTACCCCGGGGTGGGCCTGCTCGACGTCACCACCGAGGCCGGTCCCCGGCGATGCATCGGGGACGTCGTGGTCGAGGCCGACTCCTCCCTGGGGCTCGATCCCCCGACCCTGGTCGGGTTCGAGAACCACAGCGGTCGGACCTTCCTGGGCGAGCGGGCGCGGCCGCTGGGGCGGGTGCGGCGGGGTTCGGGCAACAACGGGAGCGACGGCACGGAGGGCGCGGTCGCCGGCAACCTGTTCGGCACCTACCTGCACGGCAGCCTCCTGCCCAAGAACCCGCACCTGGCCGACCTGATCATCGCCCGGGCCCTCGGCCGCCGGCTGGAGCCGCTGGACGACGAGCTGGAGCTGGCCGCCCACCGCCGGATCCTCGAGCGCGAGCTGCGCCGGCGCTGACCGGCCGTCCTTCCTCACACCTCGCCGGGCACGCTCACGCTGTCCAGGAGCTGCTCGAAGAGGCCGGGGTCGGGACGCGAGCCCTGGCGCTGCTCGAACTCGAACAGGTAGCCGACGCCGGTCTTCGGGAAGCGAACCTTGACGTCGTACTCGAAGCCGCCGCCGTTGCGACGGTAGAGGGTGAGGTAGGTCGTCACCCCGTAGACCTCGATCGGGCCCTGCGCCCCCAGCTCCTTGCCCGGGGCGATGGGGGTGGCGAGCAGCCGGCTGGGATCGTCGCTGGTCTGGATCAGCATGCCCGCGTCGGGACCGGTGAAGGTCGTGGTCGCGCCCGAGGCCTCGACCGACCAGCCGCTGGGGAAGAGCACTGAGTAGCCCGAGGTCTGGTCGACGTGCAGCGAGACCTGCCGATCGATCACCAGGTCGGGCCGGTCCAGGACCCAGCCCCGCTCCCCGCTGTCCGTCGCCACCACCTGCAGCCACCGCTCGGAGCCCAGGGTGCGGGAACCAGCCACGTCCAGCCGCGTCCCCTGGGGAGCGACCTCGACCCGGGAGCCGGAGGCGGCTGGGGTGAGGTGCACGTTGAGCCCCAGCGGGCTCAGCACCCACACCGCCCGGGGCGGCGTGGGCGCCGGCGCGCTCCTCGCCGAGGTCGGGGCGGGGTGGGCGCCGCCGGCACCTCCGCAGGCGCTCGCCAGCCACAGCCCGAGCACGAGCGCGGCCGCGCCGGCCGGGATCAGGGGGCCGGGCCGTGAACGTATAATCCGCACGTTCCACCTGTTGAGTGACCGACCACTCTCGGCCGTCATCCTAGCCGCCGGCCTCGGCACCCGCATGCGGTCCCGGGTCCCGAAGGTGCTGCACCGTGTGGCGGGAGAAGCCATGATCGACCGCGTGCTGGGCGCCTGCCGGGAGGCGGGCGTGAGCGACGTGGTGGTGGTCGTCGCTCCCAGCCAGCCGGCGGTGAGCGATCATCTACGAGGTACCTGTGAGCTGGTCCTCCAACCCCAGCCGCTGGGCACCGGCCACGCCGTGGCCCAGGTCCCGCCCGAGCGCATGGCCGGCGACGTCATCGTGGTCAACGGGGACCTGCCGCTGCTGCGCGCCCAGACCATCCTGCGCGTGCTGGAGGCCCATCGCTGGGCCGGGGTCCCGGCCACCCTGGCCAGCGTGGAGGACCCCACCCGACGCGACGGGCGGGTGATCCGGCGGCCCGACGGCAGCCTCGACCGGATCGTGGAGCACCGGGACGCCGATCCCGAGGCCAGGGCGGTGTCGGAGATCAACGTGGGCCTCTACTGCTTCGACGGTCCCAGGCTGCTGGAGGCCCTGGACCTGGTCCAGCCCGACAACCAGGCGGGCGAGTACTACCTCCCGGACGTGTTCCGGCACCTGCGGCCCACCCACGTGGTCCGGCTCGAGGACCCCGAGGAGGCGCTGGGGGTCAACGACCGGGTCGAGCTGGCCCGGGCCGAGCGTGTCCTGCGCCTGCGGGTGCTGGAGGACCTGATGCGGTCGGGGGTGACGGTGGTCGACCCGGCCAGCACGTTCGTCGACGCCGGCGTACGCGTGGGCCTGGACACCGTGCTGGAGCCCTTCACCATCCTGCGGGGGCGCACCGTGATCGGCGAGGGCTGTCGGATCGGACCCTTCACCGAGATCCGCGACTCGACCGTGGGCGACGACTGCCGGATCGAGCACTCCTGGCTGGAGGAGGTCGAGTTCGGCTCCGGCTCCGACTGCGGGCCCTTCTGCAAGCTCCGTCCCGGTACCCGCATCGGCAGCGGGGTGCACATCGGCAGCTTCGCCGAGTTGGTCCGCAGCCAGGTGGGGCGTGGCACCCGGGTGCCCCACGTCTCCTACCTGGGGGACGCGACCGTGGGCGAGAACGTGAACGTGGGTGCCGGCACCATCACCGCCAACTACGATGGGGTGAGGAAGAACCCCACCGTGATCGAGGACGGCGCGTTCATCGGGGTGGACACGATGCTGCGGGCCCCGGTCCGCATCGGGCGCGGGGCCAGGACCGGCGCCGGCGCCGTGGTCACCCGGGACGTCCCCGCCGGCGCCGTGGCCGTGGGCGTGCCGGCGCGGGCCATCCGGCGGCGACCCGGCGGCGAGGACCCGTCGCCCCGATGATCGGGAGGCCGTTGCCCGCGGCGGAGCTGGCCGAGGTGGCGAGCCCTCCTCGGAGCGAGCTGAAGCTGCTGGCGGGGACAGCCAACCCGGAGCTGGCCAGGCTCATCTCCGAGGAGATCGGGGTGCCCCTGACCGATCCCCGGGTCCGCCGGTTCGCGGACGGCGAGATCGACGTCAAGATCCAGGACTCCATGCGGGGGCACGACGTGTTCGTCATCCAACCCACCTGCCATCCGGTGAACGAGAGCCTGATGGAGCTCTTCATCCTCCTGGACGCGCTGCGTCGGGCGTCCGCGGCCCGGATCACGGCCGTGATCCCGTACTTCGGCTACGCGCGCAAGGAGCGGAAGTCGCAACCCCGCGAGCCCATCAGCGCCAAGCTCATGGCCAACTTCATCACCCTGGCCGGGGCCAACCGCGTCCTGCTCATGGACCTCCACACCGAGGCCATCGAGGGGTTCTTCGATGTGCCCACCGATCACCTCACCGCCCACAAGATCCTCGCTCGCCACATCCAGGGCCGGTCGCTGGGGCGCTGCGCCGTGGTGGCCCCCGACGCGGGCGGCGCCAAGCGGGCCGAGAACATGGCCAAGCTCCTGAAGGCGCCCCTGGTCTTCGTCTACAAGCGCCGCCCCCGCGACGACGCGGCCGAGATCCTGGACATGGCCGGCGAGGTGGAGGGCCGCGACTGCGTGGTCGTGGACGACATGGTGACGACCGGGGGTACCGTGGTCCAGGTGGCCAACGCCCTGCGGGAACACGGCGCCAGCCGGGTCATCATCGCCGCCACCCATCCCGTCTTCACCCCGGGCGCGGTCGAACGCCTGCGGCAGGCGCCCATCGACGAGGTGGTGGTGACGAACTCGATCCCGGTCCCGTCCGAGAAGCAGGGCCCACCGGTGACCGTCCTGAGCGTCGCTCCGCTGCTGGCCGAGGCGATCGTGCGCGTGCACGAGAACCGCAGCGTGAGCGAGCTCTTCCGCTAGCTGCGGCGGGCTTCGCCATGGACCCACAGACCTGGGGCGAGATCGTCATTCTCGCCGCTAGCGTGCTGGTGGCCGCGTCCGCCTCGGCCACGGAGACGGCGATGACCTCGGTCGGGAGGTTACGCGTCCGACATCTGGCCGAGGAGGGGAGCCACGCCGCCGCGGTCCTGGAGCGGCTCCAGCGCGACCCCAATCGCTTCCTCTCCACGGTGCTGGTGGTCAACACCGTGGCCCTGATCCTGGCCTCCTTCGCCACCACCCTCCTGGGCCTCCGCTTCCTCCCCCCGGGGCTGGGGTTCTGGGGGGACCTCGTGGTCTCGCTCGCTCTCTCCGTCTTCCTGCTCATCTTCGCCGAGGTCACGCCCAAGACCCTGGCCATCCGCAACGCCGAGCGCCTGGCCCTGCTCACCGCCGGGCCGGTCGACGCCCTGGCCCGGGTGCTCCGTCCGGTGCTGTGGTTCATCACCCTGGTCTCCCGCGCCATCACCGGCGGTCGCGCCGCCCGCGCCCCGTACGTGACCGAGGAGGAGTTGATGACCCTCCTCCACGTCTCCGAGGAGCAGGGGGTGATCGAGGAGGAGGAGCGGGAGATGATCCACGGCATCATCCAGATCGGGGACAAGTCGGTGCGCGAGGTGATGGTGCCCCGGACCGACATCCAGGCCATCCCCCGCGACGCCAGCCTGGACGAGGTCATCCAGGTCTACCGGCGCTACCGGCACACGAGGATGCCGGTCTACGAGGGCGATCTGGACCACATCGTCGGCCTGGTCCACATCAAGGACCTGGTGCTCCCGCTGGCTCAGGGGACGGCCGACTTCGACCTGGGCCGAGTGATGAGGCCCATCCGCTACACGCCTGAGTCGAAGAAGGTGGACGAGCTGCTCCACGTCATGCAGACCGAGAAGGTCCACATGATGGTCGTGATGGATGAGTACGGGGGGACGGCGGGCCTGGTCACGCTCGAGGACCTGCTCGAGGAGATCGTGGGCGAGATCCGCGACGAGTACGACGTCGAGGAGGAGCCGGTGCAGATCCTGAGCGATCGCGAGGCGCTGGTCGACGCCCGCTATCCCATGGCCGAGCTCAACCAGCACCTGGAGCTGGGCGTCGAGACCGGCGAGGACTACGACTCCGTCGGCGGCTTCGTCTACGCCACCCTGGGAGAGGTGCCGGAGGCCGGCGACAGCTTCCGCCACGGGGACGCGCAGTGGACGGTGGAGGGGGTGGAGGGCCGCCGGATCACGAAGGTGCGCCTTCGATCCGAGCGACCCTGGCCCCGCGCGGTGCTGGAGGAGGCGGGCCTGGCCCAGCCCGACCTGCGCGCTCCGGACCGCGAGCAGAGCCGGGTGAGGGGAGGGCGAGAGGACGGCCGCTAGCTACCGCGACACGGCGGTCGTCCTGCGCAAGGTGGACTACGGGGAGGCGGACCGGATCTTCACCTTGCTGACCCGGCATCACGGCAAGGTCGGGGCCATCGCCAAGGGCATCCGGCGCTCGCCCCGTTCCCTGGCCGCGACGCTGGAGCTGTTCAGCACGGTCGACGTCCAGCTCGCCCGGGGACGCGACCTGGACGTGGTCGTGCAGGCGGTTCGACTGCCCGGACCCCGGGTGGTGGCCGACCTCGAACGCACCGCCTACGCCGCCGTGATCGCGGAGCTGGCCGACCGGGTGACCGAGGAGCGTCATCCCCTGGAGGGGGTGTTCGAGCTGACCGTGGAGGGCCTGGAGGAGGTGGCCCGGGAGGCGGAGCCCCGACGCGCCACCGCCTACTTCCTGATGGCGGCCCTGAACCTCCTGGGCTACGCGCCCGAGCTGGCCCGCTGCGCGGCCTGTGGCCGGCCCCTGTCCGAGGCGCCGGCCGCCTTCTCGCCCGCGGCGGGCGGGGTGGTCTGCGCGGACTGCGCGCCGCCCGGTGTGCCCGTCCTCCCCGTCAAGGGGCTCAAGGTCCTGCGGGTGATGGCTTCGGGTAGCATCGAACTCTACCGCCGGTTGCGCCTCGAGCCTTCGCTGCTGGTGGAGGTGGAGCGGGTGCTCGAGGCGCAGCTCGAATACCATCTCGACCGCCGGCTCAAGTCGCTGCGCATCCTGCGCCAGGTGAGGTCCTGCGAATGATCGTCGAACGCGAGAACGTCATGGAGAAGGTCACGGCGCTCTGCAAGCGCCGGGGGTTCGTGTATCCGTCGAGCGAGATCTACGGCGGGCTGAACGCGATCTACGACTATGGACCCTACGGCGTGGCGCTGCGCCGCAACATCCGCAACCTCTGGTGGCGGCACATGGTGGAGCTCCGGGACGACGTCGTGGGCCTGGAGTCCGCGATCATCATGCATCCCCGGGTCTGGGCCGCCTCCGGGCACCTCGAGAACTTCGTCGATCCGCTGGTGGAGTGCCGGGGTGAGTGCCGTCAGCGCTTCCGCGCCGATCAGCTCGAGGACCCGACGCGCTGCCCGGTCTGTGGCGGTCCCCTGAGCCAACCCCGCCGCTTCAACCTGATGTTCAAGACCCACGTCGGGCCGGTGGAGGACACGGCCTCGGAGGTCTACCTCCGGCCGGAGACCGCCCAGGGGATGTTCGTGGACTTCAAGAACGTCCTCAACTCGATGCGGGTGCGGGTGCCGTTCGGGATCGCGCAGCAGGGCCGGAGCTTCCGCAACGAGATCTCGCCCGGCAACTTCATCTTCCGTCTCCGGGAGTTCGAGCAGATGGAGATGGAGTACTTCGTCCGGCCGGGGGAGGACGAGCGCTGGCACCGGTACTGGGTCGAGGAGCGGCTGGCCTGGTACGTCAGGGCGCTGGGCGTCCGGCGCGAGCGTCTCCGCCTGCGCGAGCACGGCCCGGAGGAGAAGGCCCACTACGCCAAAGCGTCGACGGACGTGGAGTACCGCTTCCCCTTCGGCTGGGGCGAGCTGGAGGGGATCGCCAACCGGACCGACTACGACCTCCGCAGCCACCAGCAGCACTCCAAGGAGGACCTCACCTACCTGGACCCGGAGACCCAGGAGCGCTACCTGCCCTACGTCATCGAGCCGGCGGCGGGCGTGGACCGGATCATGATCACCCTCCTGGTCGACGCCTACGACGAGGACGAGGTGCGGGGCGAGACCCGGGTGGTGCTGCGCTTCCACCCCGACGTGGCCCCGGTGCAGGTGGCGGTGATGCCGCTCTCCAAGCGAGAGGAGCTGATCCAGGTGGCGCGCGAGGTCCAGGCCCGACTGCGGCCGCACTTCCGGGTGGAGTACGACCAGACCGGGGGCCACATCGGCCGGCGCTACCGCCGCCAGGACGAGATCGGCACCCCCTTCTGCGTGACGGTCGACTTCGACACCCTGAACGACCGCGCGGTCACCATCCGGGAGCGGGACTCGATGGTTCAGGAGCGGGTACGGCTGGCCGGGCTCGTGGAACGGCTCCAGGAACGCTTCGCCACCCCCACGGCCGCCTGAGCAAACGGTGACCCCGACGGACCGTCGCTGCGGCGCCGGGAGGGTCTCTCGACCGTCACCGTGCCCTCGCGCGAATCCCTCGGGGCCACTTTCACCTTAACCCCGGCCGCGAGCGATGTCAACCCCGCATCTGGCCGCCTGATCCGGCCTCGGCCCGGCCTCGCCGGTGCCGTCCCCTCTCCCACCTGCGCCCTCGCTCACAGCGGGCGCAAACTGTAGAGCCATGTCGACCACAACCGGGACCAAGTGGGTCTATCTCTTCAGCGAGGGGTCGAAGGACATGCGCGACCTCCTCGGCGGCAAGGGCGCGGGTGTGGCGGAGATGACACGGGCGGGGATGCCGGTGCCGCCTGGCTTCACCATCACCACCGAGGCCTGCCGCGAGTACTACCGTCTGGGCCGCCGCTTCCCCGACGGCCTCTGGGAGCAGGTCGAGGACGCCCTGGCCAGGCTGGAGGAGCAGACCGGCAAGCGCCTCGGCGACGAGGCCAACCCGCTCCTGGTCAGCGTTCGCTCCGGGGCCAGGATCTCGATGCCGGGCATGATGGACACCGTCCTCAACCTGGGCCTGAACTCGCGCACGCTGGCCGGGCTGGCGACGCTGACCGGCGACCAGCGCTTCGCCCTCGATGCCTACCGGCGCTTCATCCAGATGTTCGGGAAGATCGTCAAGGGCGTCGACGGCGACCTCTTCGAGGAGGCGCTCACCGAGGCCAAGCGGCGGGCCGGGGTGAAGACCGACCCCGAGCTCCGGCCGGAGCACCTGCGCGACCTGGTGGCCACCTTCATGACCATCTACCGGGAGCACACGGGCGAGGACTTCCCCGAGGACCCGCGTCAGCAGCTCAGGGCGGCGATCGAGGCCGTCTTCGCCTCCTGGAACACCGAGCGCGCCATCGCCTACCGGCGGGTGGAGAAGATCCCGGACGACCTGGGGACCGCGGTCAACGTCCAGATGATGGCCTTCGGCAACATGGGCGACGACTCCGGGACCGGGGTCGCCTTCACCCGCAACCCGATCACCGGCGAGAAGGAGCTGTACGGTGACTACCTGCCCAACGCCCAGGGCGAGGACGTGGTGGCGGGCATCCGGGCCACCCTCCCCATCTCGGCCCTTCGCGAGCACCTACCCGACGTCTACCGTCAGTTCCAGGAGTACGCGGAGAGGCTCGAGCGTCACTACCGCGACGTGCAGGATCTGGAGTTCACGGTCGAGCGCGGCCGCTTGTACATGCTCCAGACGCGGAGCGCGAAGCGAACCGGCGAGGCCGCGGTCAACATCGCCGTGGACATGGTCGAGGAGGGACTGATCACCAGGGAGGAGGCCGTGGCCAGGGTGGAGCCACGGCAGCTGGAGCAGCTCATCCATCCCCGCGTCGATCCCGAGGCCCGGGTGGAGCCCATCGGCCGCGGCGTGCCCGCCTCCCCCGGCGCCGCCACCGGCCAGGCCGTGTTCGACGCCGACACGGCCGAGGCCTGGGGCAAGGAGGGCCGGGACGTCATCCTGGTGCGGGTCGAGACCAACCCCAACGACGTGCACGGGATGATCGAGGCGCGCGGCATCCTGACCTCCACCGGAGGCACGGCCAGCCACGCCGCCCTGGTCGCCCGGGGCATGGGCAGGCCCTGCATCGTGGGCGCGAGCGAGATCGAGGTCGATCTCCGAGGCCGGCGTCTCTCGGCCAACGGGGTGGTGGTGCGTGAGGGGGAGGAGATCACCATCGACGGCACCACCGGCAACGTCTACCTGGGCCGGGTCCCGATGATCGAGCCCAAGCCCACGGGCAAGCTCCAGACCCTGCTCTCCTGGGCGGACGAGATCCGTCGTCTCGAGGTCTGGGCCAACGCCGACTACCCCCGGGACGCGGAGAAGGCGCGGGAGAACGGCGCCCAGGGCATCGGGCTCTGCCGGACCGAGCACATGTTCATGGAGGAGGACCGGCTGCCCATCGTCCGGGCCATGATCATGGCCGCCACCACCGAGGAGCGGGAACGGCACCTCGCGCGCCTGCTGCCCATCCAGCGCGAGGACTTCCGCGGCATCCTCCGGGCCATGGACGGGCTGCCGGTCGTCATCCGGCTCATCGACCCGCCCCTGCACGAGTTCCTGCCCAACTACGACGACCTGATCGCGGAGACCACCGAGCTGCGGCTCAGCGGGCGGGACCCGGACCGTCTGGCCGAGCTGGAGCGGGTCAAGGCCAGGGTCGAGCAGCTCCGGGAGGCCAATCCCATGCTCGGGCTGCGCGGCTGTCGACTCTCCATCCTCTACCCGGAGATCACCCGGATGCAGGTGCGGGCGATCATGGAGGCCGCCTGCGACCTGGCCCGGGAGGGCGTCGACGCCCGCCCGGAGATCATGATCCCGCTGGTGGGGATGGTCAGCGAGCTGCAGTCGGTGAGGGCGGACCTCGCCCCGGTGGCCGAGGCCGTCCAGGAGGAGAAGGGCGTGCGCGTCCCCTACAAGTTCGGCACCATGATCGAGCTGCCCAGGGCGGCGCTGACCGCGGGCGAGATCGCCCGGGAGGCCGAGTTCTTCTCCTTCGGCACCAACGACCTCACCCAGACCACCTTCGGCTTCTCCCGGGACGACGCCGAGGCCAAGTTCATCGTGCGCTACCTGGAGGGCAAGATCCTGCCCAGCAACCCCTTCGAGACCATCGATCGGGAGGGAGTCGGCCGGCTCATGGCCATGGGCGTCCGGGAGGGCCGCGCCACCCGTCCCGACCTCGAGGTCGGCATCTGCGGGGAGCACGGCGGCGACCCCGAGTCGGTCAAGCTCTGCCACGAGCTGGGGCTGAACTACGTCTCGTGCAGCCCCTACCGGGTGCCGGTGGCCCGGCTGGCGGCCGCGCAGGCGGTGGTGGAGGACCGGCGGACGCAGGACTGAGCCGGGCCGGGTGGCCGGGAGCGGGCGGCGGTGGCGCCCGCCGCCCGCCGCGCCCGCCGGGGCGGCCGGCTCCGGGCCTCCGAGGGGCCGAATGGCTCATAGAATCGGAGCAGGGTGCCGGAGATGACCGTGAGCGAGGAGCTGGCGGCCTGGGCGCTGGGCCTGCGCCCGGAGTCGGTTCCGGACGAGGTGGGGACGCGGGCCCGGGACGCCATCCTGGACACGGTCGGGGTGATCCTGGCCGGGGTCGGAGAGCCGGTGACCCGGATGGTGGGCGAGCTGGTGGCCGAGGACGGTTGCCGGCCGGTGGCGAGCCAGCTGGGCACGGCGTTGCGCACCTCGCCGGAGCAGGCGGCGCTGCTCAACGGCGTGAGCGGCCACGCCCTCGACTTCGACGACGTGAGCCGATCGATGGAGGGGCATCCCAGCGTGGTGGCGCTGCCGGCCGCGCTGGCCGTGGCGGAGGCGGTCGGGGCCTCGGGGGCCGAGCTGCTCGCGGCCTACGTGGTCGGGGTGGAGGTGATGGGCAAGCTGGGCCGGGCGCTGGGGGCCCGGCACTACCAGGCGGGCTGGCACGCGACCGCGACCGTGGGCGCGGTGGGCGCGGCGGTGGCGGCGGGACGGCTGCTCGGCCTGGACCGCGAGGGCCTGGGGCGGGCGGTGGCGATCGCCGTCTCCGAGGCCGGCGGCAGCCGGCAGAACTTCGGCACCATGACCAAGCCCTTCCACGCCGGCCACGCCGCCCGCTGCGGGGTCCACGCCGCCCGCCTCGCCGCGCGCGGCCTCACCGCCAGCCGGACGGCCCTGGAGGGTAGGTACGGCTACTTCGCGCTCTTCGCGCCCGGGTTCGGCCGGCCCGAGGCCCTGGTCGCCTCCCTGGGCCGCCCCTTCGAGCTGGTGGACCCCGGGCTGTCGGTCAAGCGCTACCCCTGCTGCTTCGCCACCCACCGGGCCCTGGATGCGGTGCTGGACCTGCGCCGAGAGCACGACCTCGAGCCGGACCGGGTGGAGCGGGTGCGGGTCACGGTGCCGGTAGGGGGCCTGGCGCCCCTGATCTACGACCGTCCGCGGAACGGCCTGGAGGGCAAGTTCAGCCTGCACTACGTGGTGAGCGCCGCCCTGCTCGACGGCGAGGTCGGGCTGGATGCGTTCACCGACGAGAAGGTGCGCCGGCCGGCGATCGCGGCCCTGGAGGAGCGGGTGGAGGTGGACGAGGATCCGGCCATCGCGGTCGCCCACAACCCCATGGAGGAAGGGGAGGTCCGGGTGCGGATCGTCCTCCGCGATGGCTCGGTGCGGGCCGGCGTGGTCCGGCATCCCCGGGGGTCTCCGGCTCGCCGCCTGACCCGTGCCGAGCTGGTGGCCAAGTTCCGCGATTGCGCCTCGGGCCTCCTCGGCCCGGAGCGGGTGGAGCGGGCCCTCGCCTGCCTGGATCGGCTGGATCGGCTGGATCGCGTGGACGAGCTCACCGCGGCGCTGAGGCCCGCGGTGATGGCCGCATGATCCCGCTGCCCCTGGCCGGGGTCCGGGTCCTGGACCTCACCCGCAACGTGGCCGGCCCCTACGCGGCCATGATCCTGGGCGAGCTGGGGGCGGAGGTGGTCAAGGTCGAGCACCCGGCTCGGGGCGACGACACCCGCGAGTGGGGGCCGCCCTTCTGGGGAACGGAGAGCTCGATCTTCCTGGCCCTGAACCGTAACAAGCGCTCCCTCGCCCTCGACCTGGGTCGGGAGGAGGCGCGACCGGTGCTGGAGCGCCTGGTGGCGCGCTCGGACGTGCTGCTGGAGAGCTTCCGTCCGGGCGGGCTGGAGCGGCTGGGCTACGGCTACGACTGGGCCTCGGCGCGCAACCCCGGCCTCATCTTCTGCAGCATCACCGGCTACGGCGACCGGGGGCCGCTGCGCGAGCGGCCCGGCTACGACCCGCTCATGCAGGCCTTCGCCGGGATCATGAGCGTCACCGGGGAGCCGGACCGGCCCCCGGTCCGGGCCGGCGTCTCCATCGTCGACATGGGAACGGGCATGTGGGCGGCGCTGGCGGTGACGGCGGCCCTGCTCCAGCGGCGCCGGGACGGCCGGGGCCGTCGCATCGTCACCTCGCTCTACGAGACGGCGCTGGCCTGGATGACCTACCACCTGGCCAGCTACTGGGCCTCGGGCCGGCCCCCGGGGCGGCACGGGTCGGGCACGGAGATGATCGTCCCCTACCAGGCCTTCCCGACCTGCGACGGGCACCTGATCATCGCCGCCGGCAACGACTCGCTCTTCGCCCGGCTCTGCCGGGAGCTGGGCCACCCGGAGTGGGCCGAGGACCCCCGCTTCGCCCGCAACCGGGACCGGGTGGAGCACCGGGCGGAGCTGGTCGGGCTGATCGGATCGGTCACCCGGACCTGGGGCACCGAGCCGCTGGCCGAGCGCCTGAGCCGGGCCGGGGTGCCCTGCAGCCCGATCCGCGACGCCGGCCAGGTGGCCGGCGACGCCCAGGCGGCGGCGCTGGGGATCTTCCAGACCCTGCCCCGGGCGGGCGTCGACGGCTTCCGCTCGGTGGCGATGCCGTTCGTGGTGGATGGGGAGCGGCCGCCGCTGCGGCACCCGCCCCCGGCCCTGGGTGAGCACACCCGCGAGGTCCTGGCCGAGCTGGGCTTCGCGGCGGCCGAGATCGAGGCGCTGGTGACCGCCATGGGAGGGCACGGTGGAGAGCAGGACCAGGGTTGAGCCGCAGGAGATCCGGGCCGCGGTGCGCGAGCTGTG
>DASRBU010000108.1:0-11197 GCA_035653475.1 Candidatus Dormiibacterota bacterium
CACCACCACCGTCCGCCCCTCCCGGACCAGGTTCCGGCAGGCCACCGCCAGCAGGCGCGAGCCCTCGCGGTCGAGCTGGGAGGTGGGCTCGTCGAGCACCACCATCCGCGGGCGCAGGGCCAGGGCCGCGGCCAGGGCCAGGCGCTGCCGCTCCCCTCCGCTCAGGGTGCGGACCCGCCGCCCGCGCAGGTCGCCCATGCCCACCGTGGTCAGGGCCTCCTCCACCCGGTTGGCGAGCTCGGGCCCGGGCAGGGCCAGGTTCTCGGGCCCGAAGGCGACCTCCTGCTCCACCAGCCCACGCACGGTCTGGAGCTCGGGATCCTGGAAGACGAAGCCCACCTCCCGGGCCAGACGCCGGGTGGGCGTGTCCGTCACCTGGAGGCCCGCCACCACGGCGGCGCCGGCCAGACGGCCGCCGTGGAAGTGCGGCACGAGCCCGTTGAGGAGCCGGAGCAGGGTCGACTTGCCGCTCCCCGAGGGCCCGGCGACCACGGTCAGGCCGTGGTCGATCTCCAGCTCGACTCCGGCCAACGCCGGCCGGGCCGCCTCCGGATACCAGTAGGTCAACCGGTCGATGCGGACGAGCGCCATGACCAGCCCGGAAGCGCCAGCACCAGGCAGGCGAGGACCGGCAGCGGGGACAGGGAGGGCGGACTGAGGAACGGGTAGGGGTCCCAGTCGGCCGCCCAGCCCACGACCCGGGCGGCCAGGAAGGCGGCCACGGCCACCCCCGTCGCGCCCATCGCCAGCCGGTCCGGGCGGCCGGGACCGGGTCGCCGCAGGCGGGTCCTGGGACCGCTGCCGAAGGCGCGCGCCTCCATGGCCTCGGCCAGCTGGATGGAGTCCTCGATCGCGCTCAGGACCACCGGCACCACCACCGCCGCCCAGGAGGTCGGGCCCCGGGGTCGCCAGCCGCGCAGCCGCTGCGCCTCCACCACCGCGGTGAAGCTGGCGGCGATGCCGGGGACCAGGTTGAGGGCGGCCGCGATGGCGCTCCCGGTCCGGGCCAGCGCCCCGGGCAGGGCCTCGACCACCTCGAAGGGCTCGAGCAGGAGCGAGACGGGGGCCACGGCCAGCAGGGCCGCGGCCAGGGTGACGCCCGTGCCCAGCCCGTAGACCAGCGCCTCGAGGGTGTAGGGACCGCCCAGCGCCGGGATCCAGGAGGGCAGGGCGAAGAGGACGTCGGCACCGAGGTGGGCCGAGATCAGGTTGAGCGCCGCCGCGGACAGGCCCAGGGCGGCCGCCCCGATCAGCGGCCGTCGCGCCCGCGCCGGGCCGGCGGCGGCGACCACGACCGCGGTCGCCGCTGCCAGCACCAGGGACCGGTAGGCAGGGTTGGTGGTGGAGAGCACGATCACCAGGCAGGCGCCCGACCAGGCCAGGACGCCGCGGGCGTGCACGCTCCTCAGCGCTCCCTGGGGGGCGGGGGCGGCGCCGGCGAGCCGGTGGCGGCCTCGTACCTCCATCCCAGGGCGTCGCCGTCATCCAGCTTCAGCGCCGCGTAGCCGGTGGCGGGTGTGACCCAGGGGCCGCCGTGTCGGGACTCGAACAGGGCCCAGTAGGGCTGGCCCTTGGGGAAGCAGGTCGAGAAATGGGCCGGCTCACGGTCGATCTGGCACACGGCCTTGCCCAGCCCGCTGAAGGTCTGGGTCTGGTACTCGATCCCGCTCCGCCGCATGAGCTGGTCGCCGTCGATGGTCGCGCCGCTGAAGCCGACGCAGCGTCGGATCACACCCCCGGACAGGTGCTCCACCACCACGTACGCGTGGTGGGGCGCGGACGGGCATCCGCTGCCGGAGGCGGAGCCGGCGCCGGAGCCGGCCGCCTGGCCACCGCAGGCGGCCAGGAAGAGGACGAGGGCCAGTGACGCGCCGACCCTCAACCGCAGGTGCTTCTGCACTCGTGCCTCCTCTGGTGGCCCTCCCCTTCCCCGCACGCCCGGAGGGCGGCCCGGTTCACCGGGGCGCCCGGGAAGGGGCCTGGGCCGGAGGCACCCCACCGATCCCGCGCGGACGGGGCCCGCACCCCCGCCGGCAGGTCTCCTGGCTCGCGGATCCTCGCCCGTCCGCCGCCTTCCCAGAGCCCGGCTCCAGTGGCCGCTGGCGGGGGCTCCCCGCTCACAGTTGCGCGACAGCGCCGGAATCGGTCCGGAGAGCGTCGGCCGCATCCGGCCCGGGATCACACCCGGTCCGATCCGCCCCCTCGTCCGGGAGCGGGCCTCGCTCCGACCTCCACCGGCTTCCCTTGCCGACGGGGTGAGACGATCTTACCCTCCGCAGGGGGAGGAGCGGGCCCGCCGCGCCGTCGGCCTGGTCGCCGCGCCGGTGGGCGCCCGGCCGGGCGCCCACCGGGCACGGCGCTCACTCGTAGCGCAGCGCCTGCACCGGGTCGAGCCGGGAGGCTCGCAGTGCCGGCAGCAGCCCGCTCACGGCGCTCACCGCGACCGCCAGGACGAGGCCGATCAGGGCGATGGGCGGGGCCAGGTCGAACAGGTCCAGGGCGCTCCCGGTCGCCCCCTGCCCCCGGGCGACCTGCTCGATCACCTGGTTGCCGATCTGGGCCAGTAGCGCTGAGACGGCGATACCGACCAGGCCGCCCGCGACCCCGATCAGGGCCGCCTCGGTCACGAAGATCAACGAGAGGTCTCGAGCCCGGGCGCCCAGGGCCTTGAAGACGCCGATCTCACGCGTGCGCTCGATCACGGCCGAGAACATCGTGTTCGTGATGCCCAGGGCGGCCACGGCCAGGGCGACGATGGCCAACCCCGCCAGGGCCAGCTCCACGTAGCCGAGCCGCTCGGCGAACTGGCGCAGCTCGTCGTTGCTGGTCACCGCCTGGAAGCCCATGCTCTGCACCGCGCCGCGGAGCCGGTCGACGTGCTGGAGCGAGTCGGCCAGCAGGGTGATGCTGGTGTAGGGCTGCTTGTCCCAGTGGTTGGCGGCGGTGATGTCGGCCGAGTACCGGTTCGCCAGCTCGTAGGGGATGAGGCTCCAGTAAGGGTCGCCGGCCGGTGCCCCCCGGGCCACCCCCACCACCGTCAGGGCGAGGGGCATGGGTTTGGGTCCCGGCTTCCCGCCCGGCGGACCGGGGTACTTGCCGGTGAACAGCACCGCCTTCCCGATCGCCTGCCGCGGCGTCCATCCGAAGCGCCGGGCCTGCTGCTCCGTGATCACGATCTGCGACGCCTCGTCGTCCGAGGGGAGGCCACCGGCGACCAGGAGGTCGGGGTTGGGCATGCCCGACCGCTGCGGGGGCAGGTTCGTGACCACGGCAGGGTTCCCGGCGCCGGGGTTCCCCACCGGGGCCAGGGTGCCGCCGACGATGGACTGCCCCCAGCCGACCTTCACCTCGGCGAGGCCGTCCAGGGTGGCCAGGGTCTCGGCGTCCAGGGGCCTGGCCTGGGTCCCGGGCAGCGAGCCCTGCACCTGCACGGTCTGGAGCTGCACGTCGCCGGACACGGTGTCGACCACCTGGCGCTGGAGCCCCGAGGCCAGCGAGAGGATGAGGCTCATGACGCCGATGCCGATGGCCACCCCGGCCGCGGTGATGGCGGTGCGCAGCGGTCGGCGGCCGGTGCTGGCCAGCCCGAGCTTGAGCGCGTCGCCGCGGGACAGCCGGCGGGGCTGGTCGAGCTGCTCCGGAGCGCGCCCGGTGCGCCGGGTGGACTGCACGCTCCCGGGCACCACCCGGCCATCCCGGAGCCGGATGGCGCGGTCGGCCCGTCTGGCCACCTCCGGGTCGTGCGTCACCAGGACCACGGTGGCGCCCTGCCGGTTCAGCTCCTGCAGCAGGTCCAGCACCTCGGCCCCGCGGGTGGAATCGAGGTTGCCGGTGGGTTCGTCGGCGAGGATCAGCCCGGGACGGTTGGCCAGCGCCCGGGCCACGGCCACCCGCTGTTGCTCGCCCCCGGACAGCCTGCCCGGTCGCAGGCGAGCCCGGTGCCCCAGGCCGACCAGCTCCAGCAGCCGGCGGGAGCGCTGCCGGCGCTCCTCGGGCGGTACCCCGGCCAGCACCATGGGCAGGGCCACGTTGTCCTCGGCGCTCAGCGAGGGCACCAGGTTGAAGGTCTGGAAGATGGTTCCCACCCGCTGCAGCCGGTAGTCGTCCAGCTGCGACTGGCCGATCTGGTCGAGGGCCTGCCCGGCGGCGTAGATGCGCCCGGTCGTGGGCCGGTCCAGACCGCCCAGCAGGGCCAGCAGGGTGGACTTCCCGCAACCCGAGGGACCGGTGATGGCCACGAACTCCCCGGGCGCGACCTCGAAGGAGACCCCGTCGAGCGCGGTCACGGCCACGTCACCCGACTTGAAGACCCGACCCACGTTGTCGACCCGCAGCCCGATCGGCTGGCCGAGCAGGTCCCAGGCCTCGCCGCCCAGAGGCGAGGCGGCGGGCACCGGGCGCCGGGGCGCGACCTCCGCCTCCGGGAGCTGGGTGGGCGTGGTGGGCACCGACGCGCCCGACCGGGCCGGGACCGGCCTGGGGGGAGCGGGAGCGCCGGGACGCAGACCGGGGCCCGGCGGGAGCGGGGGACGGGGCGCGGGCGGCCGCGGCTCGCCGGTGCCGGCAGGAACGGCCCCGGGCCGTGACCCCGACGGCGGCCGCCCCTCGCCGCCCGGCTCGGGCTCCCCCCTCGCCGGGGACGGCAGGCCGGCGCGCGGCGGCGCGGCGGGCGGGGACCCGGAGGCGCGGGGCGCGGGCGGGGCCACGGATCGCGGCAGCGCCCCCGGTCCCGGCGCCGCGGGTGGCCGAGGCGGCACCCCACCTCCCGGTCCCGGCCGTGCGGCCGGGGCAGCCGGAGCCGGACCGGCGGGCGCAGGCGGCGGTTTCGGCGGCCCGTACGGCGGGGTGCGGCCGGGCCCAGGGGCGGCGGCACCCGTCCGGGGGGCCGGGAAGGGAGGTGGCGCGCCCACGGCCGGCGAGGGCGGGGAGGCGGGCGAGGTCTCGCCCGGCCGGCCGGCCGCCCCCTGCGCCGGGGCCGTCGTCGGCCCGGATGGCGGTGCCGGCGTCGGCCTGGGCCCGGTGGTGGGGACCGGGCGCGCCGGCGGCCTCGGCGGCGCGGCTGGAGGTCCGGGAGGCTGCGAGGGCGAAGGGGCAGCCGGGGGGGCGGGAGCGCGGGTCGGCGCTGTCTCCGGGGACGCGCTGGTGCCCCCGGAGGTGCCCACCTCCGGCTCCCGGCGCGCCTCGCCGCTGTCCTCGGCCTCGGGAGTCGCGGAAGCCTCGTCTCGGGGAGTCAGTTCAGGAGTGCTCAGGGGACCCGACCTCGTTGACGCTCTGCTACGAAATCACCATCTGGCGGTCCGGAGCGCGTCCAGCCAGGTCACCGCGCCGGCGAGCGCGATCCCACCCAGCAGGATGCCTCCGACCACGTCCGACTGCCAGTGCACGTTGAGATAGATACGATCCAGAGCCATGATCCCAACCATCGCCACCATCGCCGGCCATGCTGCGCGTCGCACCCCTTCCCGCGGCCCCAGCCATCGGATCAGGTACGCCCCACAACCATAGATCAAGACCGTGCGCATGATGTGACCACTGGGATAGCTCCCACCCAATGTCAGCGTGGCGGGGGCGAAAATCGTTACGAGACTTGGTCCATCGTGGTGCGCGAACCCGATCGGGGCCGGGTGGACGATGGCGCGCTTGTAGACCACCTCGAGGGCCAGGGCCAGGGGCAGCGCCAGCAAGGCCCAGGCGGCCCGGCGCCGGCCGGAGGCGACCAGGAACAGGACCATGGCCAGGGCCAGGGCCGCGGTCACCTCCGGCCCGCCCAGGACGGCCACCGCCGCCGCCGCCGTCCCCACCCCCGGCCGCCACCAGGAGGCCGCCAGACGCGCCACCTCCAGGTCGACCCCGTGCAACAGGCCGAGCGTCACGGCCTGCGTGTAGGCGATGAAGGCCAGGCCGCACGCCCCCATCGCCACCAGCGGCCCGCGCAGCGACCCGGTCACCGCTGGCACCTCGGGCAGAAGACGGTGCTCCGGCCGGCCAACCGGATCGCCGTCAGCCGGCGGCCGCAGCGGACGCAGGGGCAGCCGGCGCGACCGTAGACCAGCAACCGCTCCTGCTGGCGGCCCGGCTCGCCCAGCGCGTCGCGATAGTCGTCCACCGAGCTGCCGCGGTTGGCGATCGCCTCCCGCAGGACCTCCCTCAGGGCTCCGTGCAGCCTCGCCACCGACCGCCGACCCAGGCTGCCGCCGGGACGGTCGGGGCGGAGCCCGGCTCGGAAGCAGGCCTCGTCGGCGTAGATGTTGCCCAGCCCGGCCACCAGGCGCTGGTCCAGGAGCAGCGCCTTCACCGGCGCACGACGGCCGCGCAGGCGGCGGTGCAGCACCTCGGGGGTGAAGGCCGGGTCCAGCGGCTCCGGTCCCAGAAGGGGCAGCTTGCCGGCCCCGATCAGATCGGCCTCCCTGCCCAGCAGGAGGCGGCCGAAGCGGCGCACGTCGCGAAAGCGGAGCTGCCGCCCCCGGTCCAGCTCCAGGACGAGGTGCAGGTGCTCGGGCTCGGGCGCCTCCGGGGACACGCACGTCCAGCTCCCCGTCATGCCCAGGTGCACCACCAACAGCTTGCCCTCGCCCCCGGAGAGGGCGTGCAACAGGTACTTCCCCCGGCGCGTCACGGCCTCGATCCGGCGCCCGGTCAGGCCCCGGACGAAGGCCCCGGGCTCCGGGTGACGCACCATGGTCGGCGTCAGCAGCCGGCAGGCGAGGACCGTCCCGCCCTCCACCTGGGCTCGCAGCTGGAGGGCGATGGTCTCCACCTCGGGCAGCTCCGGCATCCGACGGCCCCGGCGTCAGCAGGCCATGGCCGCCCCTGGCCTCACGCGGTCACCGTCGCCAGCCGGCGCATGTCGGCCCAGTTCGGTCCCGCCTTGGCCTCGACCTCCAGTCCCGGGGCCAGCCGGTAGGCGGCGACCATCATCCGGGGCACCATCTCGGCGAACGCGTCCAGCTCGGCCTCGGGGATCTCGAACACCAGCTCGTCGTGGACCTGGAGCAGCAGGCGCCCCTGCAGGCGGGCGGCGCGCATCTCCCGGTGCAGGTTGACCATGGCGATCTTGATGATGTCGGCGGCCAGGGACTGGACGGGGAAGTTGACCGCCATCCGCTCCGCCGCCTGGCGGAGCTGGTAGTTCGGCGAGCGCAGGTCGGGGATGGCCCGGCGGCGCCCGGTGGCGCTCACCACCAGGCCGGTCTCCCGGGCCCGGGCCCGTACCTCGTCGAGCCACTCCTTGAGCCGGGGATAGGTATCCCAGTACTCCTTCAGGAAGGCCCGGGCCTCCTCGCCCGAGATGCCCATCTGCTGCGAGAGACCGTACTCCCCCTGGCCGTAGATGGAGCCGAAGTTGGCGACCTTGGCCAGGCGACGCTGGTTGGAGTCGACTCGGTCGATGGGGACCTTGAACACCCTGGCGGCGGTGGCCGCGTGGATGTCGTGCCCGGCCTGGAAGGCGGCCAGCAGCTGGGGGTCTTGGCTCAGATGGGCGGCGACCCGCAGCTCGATCTGGGAGTAGTCGGCGGAGAAGAGCAGGTGTCCGGTCCGCCCGGCCAGGAAGGCACGGCGAATGCGCTGCCCCAGCTCGGTGCGGACGGGGATGTTCATCAGGTTGGGGTTGGAGGAGCTGAGCCGGCCGGTCGCGGTCGAGGCCTGGCCGAAGGTGGTGTGGACGCGGCCGGTGACGGGATCGACCAGCTCGGGCAGGGCGTCGACGTAGGTGGACTTAAGCTTGCTCAGCTGCCGGTAGTCGAGGATCAGGGGGACCACCGGGTGCTGGTCGCGCAGCCCCTCCAGGGTGTCGGCGTCGGTCGAGTACCCGGTCTTGGTGCGCTTGCCCGCGGGCAGCTTCAGATCCTCGAAGAGGAGCCTGGCCAGCTGCTGAGGCGCGTTGAGGTTGATCGGCCGCCCGACCAGCTCGGCCGCCCGGGCCTCCAGGGAGACCAGCTGCTCCCGAAGCTCCACCTGCATCGCCCGGAGGTAAGGGACGTCGATCGCCACCCCCTCTCGCTCCATCTCGGCCAGCACGGTGGCCAGGGGGAGCTCGACCTCCCGGAAGAGATGCTCCACCCCCAGGTTCCTCATCTCCGCCTCGAGCCGGGGCGCCAGGTGGAGAACGGCCTGGGCGCGGCGCCCGGCGAACTCGGCACAGTCCTGGGGCGGGCACTCGGAGGCCGGACGGGCCTTGCGACCGCTGCCCAGCAGCTGGTCGACCGGCATCAGGCGCAGCTCCAGGAACTCACGGGCGAGGTCCTCGAGCCGGGGGTCGCGGGCGCCCTGGCCCAGCAGGTAGGCCGCCAGCGAGGTGCTGAAGCGCCAGTCGTGCCCGCCGGGATGGAGGGTGCGAAGGGCCAGCTCCATCTCCTTCACGTCGTGGGTCAGCAGCGGTCGGCCGGCCAGCGAACCCACCAGGCGGGGGAGCAGCGCCGCCGGCACGTACCAGACCCGTTCGTCCGCCGCCAGCCCCAGGCCCACCTGGGGGCCGTTGCGGGGATTGCCGTCCCAGAGGCCGAACAGCGCCACCGTGGCCTCGCCCTCGACGGCCGCCCTCACCTCCGGCAGGCGCTCCTCGCCGACCACGGTCACCGTCCCCAGGCCCTCCACCGGCTCCAGCGCCAGACGGGCCTGGACCGGGACCGCGTCCGGAGGCGGGAACCGGGAGAGGAGCTGACGGAACTCCAGCCGGTCGAAGACCGCACGCAGCCGCTCCGGGTCGTACCGCAGCCAGCGAGCCCGCTCCAGGTGCAGCTCGACCGGGACGTCGGTGCGGATGGTGACCATGCGCTTGTTGAGCCGGATCTGGTCAGCGGCCGCCTCCAGCGCCCGCCGGAGCCGGCCCTCCGGCAGCTGGTCCAGCCCCTCCAGCAGGGCCTCCACCGAGCCGAACCGCTGCAGCAGCTGGGCGGCGGTCTTCTCCCCCACCCCGGGCACCCCGGGGATGTTGTCCGAGGCGTCGCCCCGCAGGGCCTTGAAATCGATCAGCTGCGGCGGCTCCAGGCCGTAGCGCTGGCGGACCTGGGCCGGCCCGTAGACCACGGTGTCGGTGATCCCCCGGCGAGGGACCAACGCGTCCACCTGCTCGGTGACCAATTGCAGGCAGTCGAGGTCCCCGCTCACGACCGTGACCGCGAGGCCCCGGGCCTCTGCCTGGCGGCTCAGGGTGCCGATCACGTCGTCGGCCTCGTAGCCCTCGACGCCCACGACCGGGATGGAGAGCGCCTCCAGGACCTCGCTCACCAGCTGCATCTGCGGCCGCAGGTCGTCGGGCATGGCCCGGCGCCCCTCCTTGTAGGCCGGATACTCGGCCGTCCGGAAGGTCGGCCTGCCCACGTCCATGGCCGCGATCGCGTACTCCGGTCGGCCGGCGAGCACGATCGCCAGCATGGAGGTGAAGCCGTAGACGGCGTTGGTGATCAGGCCGGTCGAGGTGCTCATGGGGGGCAGGGCGAAGAAGGCACGATAGATCAGGCTGTGCGCGTCGATGAGCACCAGCCGTCCGCGGGGGCCCTTCGCCATGCGCTCAATTCTCCCCCAGGCGGCCTCCGGCCGGGCGTCGGGCCCGGGCCCCCGGCGCCCCCACCGCCGACCGCCGGCCGGCCCCGGACCGTGATTTCGAGGCATCCGGCCGATCCCTCGGGGGAGCCCGCCGCTAGACTAGGTGACAAGGAGGCGTTGAAACGGACGATCTGATCGAGGTCACCGTCGACAGCATCCGGGTTCACCTGCCCACGAGCCAGCACGTGGTCATCCTGAAGGAGAAGCACGCCGATCGCTACCTGCCCATCTGGATCGGCCCCTTCGAGGCGAACGCCATCGCCATGAAGATCCAAGGGATGAGCCCGGAACGGCCGGTCACGCACGACCTGATGGCGACGACCTTCGGCGAGCTGGGCATCTCGGTGAGCAAGATCGTGGTGACCTCCCTGAGCGAGGAGGTCTTCTTCGCTCGGCTGCACCTGCGGCAGAACGGGCGGGAGATCGACATCGATTCCCGGCCCAGCGACGCGATCGCCCTCGCGGTTCGCTTCGAGTGTCCCATCTACGTGGCCGCCGAGGTGCTGGATCGGGCGGGCGTGGTGCCGGAGAGGGACGAGGAGGAGACCCCTCAGGGTGAGCGCGGTGAGAAGCTGGACGAGGACCGGCTGGCGGTCTTCCGGAACCTGGTCAACAGCCTGAACCTGCCGGACCTGCCGGACGAGCCGGGCGCGCCCGGCCGGGGCTCCAAGAGCTAGCCGGCTCCACGGGCGGGCCCGGCCGCGACCGTCCAGGCCAGCGACCAGGAGGGATGGCGCGCGCCGCTGGTATCTTCGTGGCACCCATGAGCCAGCCCTCTGTCGCCCTCGTCACCGACTCCACCTGCGACCTGCCGCCCGATCTGGCCCGCGCCCACGGCGTGGTCGTGGTCCCGCTCACCGTGACCCTGGAGGGGCGGAGCTACCAGGACGGCGTGGACATCACCCCCGAGGACTTCTACCGGAAGCTGGCCGCCTCCGGCGCCCCCGCCGTCACCTCCCAGCCCTCGGCGGGGCAGTTCGCGGCCGTCTACGAGCGGGCCCTGGCCGACCACGACCGGGTGCTCTCGCTCCACCTCTCCAGCAAGCTGAGCGGGACCTACGCCGCCGCCCTGCAGGGGGCCGAGCTGGTCGGCCGCGATCGGGTCCGGGTGGTCGACACGGGCATGGTCTCCCTGCCCCTGGCGCTGGTGGTGCTGGCGGCCAGTCACATGCTGGAGCGGGGCCTCGAGCCCGAGCGGGTGGTGGCCGAGCTGCGTCCCATCCAGGAAGCGATGCGCGTGTACTTCGTCGTGGACACCCTCGAGTACCTGCGCCGCGGTGGCCGTATCGGCCGGGCCGGGGCCCTGGTGGGCTCCCTCCTCCAGGTGAAGCCGGTGCTCACCCTGCACGACGGAGAGGTCGGCCTCCTGGAGCGGGTCCGCACCCAGGAGCGGGCCCTGAGCCGGGTCATCCAGCTGGCGCAGGAGGTCGAGCAGCCCCTCTGCACGGTGGTCGGGCACGCGGCCGCCGGGGCGGCGGCCCAGCGGCTGGCGGCCGCGCTCGAGCCGGCCAGCGAGTCCCTGCTGGTGGGGACCGTCGGCCCGGTGGTGGGCGCGCACGCAGGGCCGGGAACGGTCGGGGTGAGCTGCTATCCCGCCCGCCTCTTCCCGCTCTCGCTGACCGGGCAGAGCCCCCCGTCCCGGGTCGGGGGC
>DASRBU010000109.1:0-4393 GCA_035653475.1 Candidatus Dormiibacterota bacterium
TGGACGGTGGCCGACTGCCGGCGACACCGCTGCCACGGGGCCGTGATCGTCAACCTGGGCTCGGCGGTGAAGTTCACCCAGCGGGCGCTGGAGGCGGCCGGCATCCCCACCCTGGTGCTCGACGCCGACGCCGTCGACACCCGGGGTTGGGACGAGGCCGGGATGCGCGGTCTGGTGGCCGCCTTCCTGGAGCGGAGGCTGGGCGCGTGAGCGCCTGGGCGGAGCTGGAGCGGCACTACCACGATCGCGCCGCGGCCGCCCGCGCGGCCGGCGCCCGGGGCCGCAAGGTGGTGGGCCTGGCGGGTCCGGCGATACCGGCCGAGCTGGTCCTGGCCAGCGAGGCCTACCCGCTGACGGTGACGGCGGCGCCGAGCGGGTCCACGCCGCGGGCCGATCGCTACCTCGAGCGTCACCTCGACGACGAGGTCCGGGCGACGCTGGAGGCGTTGCTGGCCGGGGCCTACGCCTGGATCGACCTGCTGGTGCTGTCGAGGGCCTCCGACGGCCACCTGGAGCTCTACTACACGTTGAAGGAGATCGTGCGCCTCGGCGAGAGCGAGCGCATCCCGCCCCTCCACCTCTACGACCTCCTCCACGGGCGGACGCCGGCCAACCGGGACTACGGTCGGGATCGGGTCCGCGAGCTGCGCTCGCGGCTGGCCGCCACCACCGGCGTCACCGCCACCGACGAGCGACTGAGGGCGGCGGTCCGGGCGGTGAACGGGCAGCGGGCGGCGGTGCGGCGCCTGCTGGAGGCGCGACGCGATCCCGAGGCCGGGATCACCGGCACCCACGCGCTCGTCGTCATCGGCGCCGGGCGCTTCCTGGAGCCGGAGGTCCACCGCCAGCTGGTCCTGGCCTACCTGGCCGAGGAGCGGCCCCGGCTCGACGCCCGTCCGCGGCTGCTGGTCGTCCCCGGGGCGCCGCTGAGCGACCTGCGCCTGTACACGCTGCTGGAGGGAGCGGGGGCGGTGGTGGTGGCCGAGGACGACGGCTGGGGATCTCGGAGCGTCGGCGCCGACGTCCTCGAGGAGGCCACCGATCCGCTGGAGGCGGTGTTCGACGCCTACTTCTTGCACGCGCCCAGCCCGCGTGTGGCCCCCGCCGCCGCACGTGACGAATGGCTCCGTTCCGAGATCGCGAGGGGAGGGATCGACGCCGTCCTCTTCTTCATCCCGCGCTCGGACCACTGGTTCGGATGGGACTACCCGCGACTCAGAGCCCTGACCGAGGCCGCCGGTCTTCCGGCCCTGCTCGTGCGCGACCTCGCGCCCGGGGCGGTGGCGGGCGCCCTCCGCGACGGGCTGGGGCGACGATGAGGGTTCCCGTCTCCCCATCCCGCGCCCGCTCCCGCCGACCGGCGCCGGCTCCGTCCGTCGCCGGGGTCGGGGCGGTGGCGGTGGGGAGGGTGCCGGCGTGACCCCGCTGCGAGGCGTGGCGGTGGTCGACCTGACCCACGCCCTGGCCGGGCCCTTCTGCACCTGGCACCTCGCCCGCCTGGGCGCCGAGGTGATCAAGGTCGAGCGGCCGGGTGTCGGCGACGATTTCCGTAGCCGGCCGGCCACGTTCCTCGCCATCAACGCCGGCAAGCGCTCGCTGACGCTAGACCTCGGCCGTGAGAACGGCCGCGAGGTGCTCCGGCGGCTGGTCGAGCGCGCCGACGTGCTGGTGGAGAACTTCCGCCCCGGCGTCACCGAGCGCCTCGGCATCGGCTGGGAGGCGATGCGCGAGGTCAACCCCCGGCTCCTGTACTGCTCCATCAGCGGGTTCGGCCAAGAAGGCCCGCTCCGCGACCTGCCGGCGATCGAGTGGTCGGTGCAGGCGGTGTCGGGCCTGACCGCCGCCTACGTACCTCCCGACACCGACCCTCTGCACCTCGGGCTCTCCGTCCTCGATCCCTTCACCGGCTACATGGCCTTCGCCGTCGTGCTCGCGGGGCTGCTGGAGCGCGAGCGCAGCGGGCGGGGAGGTCACCTCGACGTCTCCATGCTGGACGCCGCCTTCACGCTCCTGAGGCCGCAGCTGGTGGAGACAACGCTGAGGGGTGGGGGAGGGCCGCGGCTCGGCCGCCGGGCCACCATGGCTCGCTTCGAGACCACGGACGGGGTGCTCTTCGTGGGTGCGCTCCACGACCGGTGGTTCGAGGCCCTCTGTTGCGAGCTCGGAGCCGAGGAGCTGGCCCGCGATCCACGCTTCGCCACCGCGGCCTCCCGGGCGCAGCACCCCGACCAGCTCTACGCCGAGCTGGCGGTGCGGCTGCGGGGGCGTTCGGGGCGGGAGCTGGAGCAGCGCCTGACCGAGCTGGGGCTGCCGGCCGGCCTGGTGCGAACGGTCGAGGAGGTGCTCCGGCACCCTCACGTCCGGGCTCGAGGGCTGGTGCCGGAGCCCGCTCAGCTGCGGGCGCCCGAGCTGGGTGAGCACACGGATGCCGTGCTGCGCCAGCTCGGCTTCGGCGAGGCCGAGATCGCGGCCCTACGCGCGGAGGGGGTGGTGTGAGCGGCGGGGGGCGTCCGCCGTCGAGGAGGAGGCGTGGCGCCGGGGTCCTCGCGGAAGGCGAGATCGAGGTCCTCTTGGTCGGCGACCTCATCCTCGACGAGCCCCGGCCGGATCGCTTCTTCGACGCCGCGCGGCCCGTGCTCCGAGCCGCGGACCTCGTGGTCGGCCACGTGGAGGTGCCCTTCAGCACCCGCACCGACCACGGGCCCAACCCCAACCCGGGGCGGGAGCCGGCCAAGCTGAAGGCGCTGGCGCGGGCCGGCATCGGGGTGGCGACCCTGGCCGGCAACCACGTCTTCGACGCGGGCCGGGTGGGCGTCCAGGAGACGCTGCGCGGCCTGGAGCGGGCGGGGATCGCCTGGACCGGGGCCGGCCCCGACCTGGAGTCGGCCAGACGGCCGGCGGTGGTGGAGCGCCGGGGCATGCGGGTGGGGGTGCTGAGCTTCAACTGCGTGGGGCCGCGGGAGTCGTGGGCGGGGCCGGGCAAGGCCGGCGCCGCCTACGTCGAGGTCCTCACCCACTACGAGCTCGACCACGCCAACCCCGGGGGGCCGCCCGGCCGCGTCGTCTCGGTCGCCGTCCCGGACTCGCTGGAGGCCATGCAGCGCGACATCGAGCGCACCCGCCCCGAGGTCGACCTGCTGGTGGTGGCGCTCCACAAGGGCGTGGTCCACGTCCCGGCGCTGCTGGCCATGTACGAGCGCCCGCTGGCCCGGGCGGCGGTCGAGGCCGGTGCCGACGTGGTGGTCGGGCACCACGCGCACCTCCTGCGCGGGATCGAGGTGTACCGAGGGCGACCCATCTTCCATGGGCTGGGCAACTTCGTGACCGTCACCCGGGTCCTCGGCCTGGAGGACAACCCCAATCCCGGGATGCTGGAGTGGGCGAGGCGACGCCGTGAGCTGTTCGGCTTCACCCCCGACCCCGCCTACCCGACCTATCCCTTCCATCCCGAGGCCCGGCACACGATGATCGCGCGGGTGGTGGCGGGCAAGGACGGCGTCCGCGAGGCCGGGTTCCTGCCCTGCTGGGTGGCGCCCGACGGCCGGCCGCTGGTCTGCGGCGAGGACGAGCTCGGCGTGAGCGTGGTCGCCTACGTGGAGGAGATCTCCCGCCGGGCCGGGCTCGAGACCCGCTTCCGGCGGGAAGGGTGTCGGGTGGTGGTCACAGGAGGACGAGGGTGAGGCCGCTGGAGGGGATGACGGTGGTGGATCTGGGCCACGCGCTGGCCGGCCCGTGCTGCGCCTACCATCTGGGGCTCCTGGGCGCGGACGTGATCAAGGTCGAGCGGCCCGGGCTCGGCGACGACATGCGCGACTACGTCGAGCACGCCGGCCTGGAGAAGATGAGCGCCCCCTTCATCCCCGTCAACGCCGGCAAGCGGTCGGTGACCGTCAACCTCGAGGTTGCGGACGGCCGGGAGGTGCTGGAGCGGCTGATCCGACGCGGCGACGTCCTGGTCGAGAACTTCCGACCGGGCGTGGCGTCGCGCCTGGGTTTGAGCGAGGAGGCGGTCTTCGCGCTCAACCCGAGCATCGTCTACTGCTCGGTGAGCGGATTCGGGCAGACCGGGCCGCTGCGCGACTGGACCGCCTACGACCATATCGTCCAGGCGATGTCCGGGATCATGTCCCTCAACGGGGAACCGGACGGCGAGCCGCTCAAGATGGGGGGGCCGGGGGTCGACATCTTCAGCGGCGTGCTGGCCGCCGGCGCCGTGCTGGCGGCGCTGCTCCAGCGAGAGCGCGATCCGGCACGCCGTGGCCAGCGCATCGACGTGGCCATGCTGGACGCCGCCATGGTGCTCATGGCCCCTACCATCGCCTCCTACTTCCTGAGCGGGGCGCCGCCCCGGCGGACGGGCAACCGCGGCTTCCGCATGGTCGTGACCTCGGAC
>DASRBU010000110.1:0-5020 GCA_035653475.1 Candidatus Dormiibacterota bacterium
CGGATGGTCAGCACCTCGTCGGCGCAGCTGAGCTCGATGTCCTCGGGCCTGACGCCGGGCATGCTGGCCTCGATGACCAGCGCCTCCTCCTCTTCGTAGACGTTGATGGGTACCGCCGACACGCCACGGTCGCGGACGCCGACCTCACGGAAGAACTGATCGAGCATCTCCCGTACGGGACTGGGCCAGGGGTCGTATGGTCGCCAGCCGATCACCACACGCATTCTAGAGGTGCGACCGCAGGAAGGGCCCGGCCGAGCCGGCGAGGCCCGGCCGGCCGCGGTTCCTCGCCGTGGGCGGCCGTGGCCGCCGTTGCGGCGCCGTCGGAGGACGCCGTGGCCGGTCCCGGCTGCGCTCAGGGCTCCTCGAGGTCGAGCCTCCGGTCGACCTCCCGGAGGACCTGGGCCCACTCCCCTATCTTCATCTGGAAGAGCTGGTCCTGGACCGCGAAGACCCGATCGAGCAGGACGGTGGGCGATACCCCGACCTCGAGGTCGGCGCTCGTCCCCACCGGCAGCTCCCGGGCCAGCCGCTCCAGCCGCTGCCTCCAGGCGGGCGGGACCTCGGTGACCCCCATCAACGAGAGCCGCTCCAGGTCGTCGACCAGCCGGTCCGCCATGGCGATGCAGCGCTCGACCTGAAGCCGGTGGGCCTGACGGGCGCGGTACCGCTCCAGGTCCTCGCACATGTCCTCGATCGCAGCGGCGATGCTGGGTGCCTGCGGTGCGGACTTCATCGTGGGGGCATGGTGGCTCCCCCGGGCGGGTCGGGAAACCGGGATTCCGCGCAGCGAGGCGTAGGTGATTTCCCCCATATCCCGTCCGCCGGGTCTCGCCCTGTCTTGCTCGATCCATCCCGTGCTGCCTCGCCGGGCCCGCGGTAGCTTCGGAGGCGTGGAGACCGCGACCCGGCTGGCCGAGATCGTGGCCCGGCTGCGCGAGCATCCCGTCGGCGCCGCCATCAAGGAGGAGGCTCAGCTCGAACCGGCGCTCGAGAGCCCGGCGGCGGTGCTGTTCATCCTCCGCGGGGACGGGCTGGAGCTGGGGCCGGTCCTGCGCCGCATCCACGCCGCCGGAAAGCTCGCCGCGGTCCACCTGGACCTGGTGGAGGGGATCGGCCGCGACCACGTCGGGGTGCGCTGGCTGGTCCGGGCCGGGGCGGACGCCGTGATCAGCTCGCACGGGCACCTGGTCCGCACCATCCGTGCCAGCGGGGTGGTGGCCATCCAGCGGCTCCTGCTCAGCGATGGCACCTCGATCGCCGCCGGGCTCGCCGCCGTGGAGCGGGCGAGCCCCGACCTGGTGGAGGTGCTCCCGGGCGCGATCCTGCCCCACGTGCGCGACCTACTGGCGACGCGGGTGCGCGTCCCCCTGCTGGCGGGCGGGTTCATCCGCCGCGCCGCCGACCTCGAGGCGGCCCTGGCCGCGGGAGCCTTCGCGGTCAGCACCAGCTCCCCGGAGCTGTGGGGACGGAGGTGAGCCATGCGCCCATGCCTGACCGAGGTCCTGCTGGAGGTCAGGGCGGGGAGCCCGTGGCCCCCTCCCGGCCGCGGGCTGCTCCTGCACCACCTCGACCTCGATCAGCTGATCCGCGTCGTCGGCCAGACCGAGGACCCCCTGGTGGTCGACCTGGACAGCGTCGACGGGCTGAGCCCCGATCGGCGGGCCGCGGCCTTCCTCATCGGGCGGCTGGGGATCGGGGCGATCGTCACCCGCCACGCCCCGGTGGCGGCGGCGGTCGCCGCCATGGGGGGGCTCGCCCTCTTCCGGGTCTTCGCCTTCGATTCGACCGGCCTGGAGCGCTCGATGATCGCCCATCCCCGGTCGCCCGCCGTCGGCACCGTGGTCTCGCCCGGCCTGGTCCTCCCCTACCTGGCGGCCGAGCGGGCGGAGCTGCCCGGGCCGCTGGTCGGCTACGGGCTGATCCGGCGCTGGGAGGAGGTCGAGGCCTGCCGGCGAGCCGGGGCGGACAGCGTGGTCCTCTGGCTCGAGGACCAGAGTTCCCGAGTTGACAGGGTGGCGGGGCGCCGGTAGAGATTAGGAAACGAAAGGGAGCGAAACGGGCCAAGCGCAGAGAAGTCCCGCTTCAGCGCTCAGCTGAAGTGCGGACTTTTTTTCTGCCCACATGGCTGCGAAGGAGGAGCGGGATGTCTGAGGTGGAACCCGGGAGTCAGGGTCAGGTCGTAGGGGAGGTCCGGGGCCGACCGCCCAGCCGCATGGACACGCTCCGCAGTCGTCTCGCCGGCGAGATGATGTCGGAGTTCCTGGGCACCTTCGTGCTGATCGCCTTCGGAGACGGCGTGGTGGCGATGGCGGTGGCGGCCCTCAACCAGTCGGGCCGGGCCGCCACCACCCACACCATCTTCCTGGCCGCCGGGGACTGGCTGCTGATCGTCTGGGGATGGGCCTTCGCGGTGACGTTCGGGGTCTACGTGGCGGGCGGCATCAGCGGCGCCCATATCAACCCGGCCGTGACCCTGGCCTTCGCCGTTCGCGGCTCCTTCCCCTGGAACAAGGTGATCCCCTACTGGGTGGCCCAGTGGCTGGGGGCCTTCCTCGGCGCGGCGCTCGTCTACGGCGTCTACGGCTGGGCCATCCACAGCTACCTGGCCGTGAACCACCTGGTCCAGTCGAAGGACATCGCCACCTACTCCATCTTCGCCACCTTCCCGGCCCCCTACTTCACCAGCTGGTGGGGGCCGCTGATCGACCAGGTGGTGGGCACGGCCTTCCTGCTCATGCTGGTGGCGGCGTTGATCGATCGCCGGAACCTGGCGCCCAGGTCCAACCTGTTGCCGCTGCTGGTCGGCCTGGTGGTGGGGGCGATCGGGGCCTCCTTCGGCGCCAACGCCGGCTACGCCATCAACCCCGCCCGTGACTTCGGCCCCCGGGTCTGGGCCTGGGTGGCGGGCTGGGGGCAGCTCGCCCTGCCTGGCAACTACCCCAACCTGGGCTGGTACTTCTGGATCCCGATCGTCGGTCCCTTCGTGGGCGGGGTCTTGGGCGTGCTGGTCTACGACTTCTTCATCAAGAACGTGCTGGTGGCGCGCGGCGTGCCCGAGGCCGCGGACTGAGACGGGACCGGGACGAGCGCAGGGAGGACGACATGGCGAGGTACGCAGCGGCCATCGATCAGGGAACCACCGGGACCCGCTTCATGGTCTTCGGTCACGACGGGAAGGTGGTCGCCTCCGCCTACCAGGAGCACCGCCAGATCTACCCCCAACCGGGATGGGTGGAGCACGATCCCCTGGAGATCTGGCAGAAGACCTGCGAGGTCACCGGGGCGGCGATGGCCCAGGCCGGCCTCGCCGCCTCCGACCTCGCCGCCATCGGCATCACCAACCAGCGGGAGACGGCCCTGGTCTGGGATCGCCGGACCGGGGAGCCCGTGTACAACGCGATCGTCTGGCAGGACACGCGGACCCGTGAGATCTGCCAGGCCCTGATCGACGAGGGGTTCGAGGAGGTCGTCCGACAGCGGGCGGGGCTGGTCGTGGCGACCTACTTCTCCGGCCCCAAGGTGCAGTGGATCCTCGACCACGTGGAGGGCGCCCGGGCCCGGGCCGAGCGGGGTGAGCTGCTCTTCGGCAACGTGGACACCTGGCTCATCTGGTGGCTCACGGGCGGCCCCCGCGGCGGTGTGCACGTCACCGACTACACCAACGCCTCACGCACCATGCTCATGAACCTGCGCCAGCTGGACTGGGACCCGGAGCTGCTGGCCCGGCTCCGGGTGCCCCGCGCCATGCTGCCCGAGATCCGCCCCTCCAGCGACGCCGCGCTGTACGGGCACACTGGGGTCGAGGGGCTGCCCGCCGGCGTGCCCGTCTGCGCCGACCTGGGCGACCAGCAGGCCGCCGTCTTCGGGCAGACCTGCTACGACGTGGGCGAGGCAAAGAACACCTACGGCACCGGCAACTTCATGCTGCTCAACACCGGGAGCCAGGCCGTCCCTTCGAAGAGCGGTCTGCTCACCACCGCCGCCTACGGCCTGGAGTCGGGCACGTGCATCTACGCCCTGGAGGGCTCGATCGCCATCACCGGGGCGGCGGTGCAGTGGCTGCGCGACAACCTGGGGCTGATCGCCGACGCGGCCGAGACGGAGCGCCTCGCCGGGGAGGTCGAGGACTCGGGCGGCGCCTATTTCGTGCCCGCCTTCTCCGGGCTCTTCGCGCCCTACTGGGACATGTACGCCAGAGGCGCCATCGTCGGTCTCACCCGCTACGTGGACCGGCGTCACCTGGTGCGGGCCACGCTGGAGTCCATCTGCTACCAGACCCGCGATGTGGGCGAGGCCATGGAGGCGGACTCGGGCATCGAGCTGCGGACCCTCAAGGTCGACGGCGGAGCGACCCGGAACGACCTCCTCATGCAGCTCCAGGCCGACATCCTGGGCAAGCCCGTGGTCCGGCCGACGGTCAGCGAGACCACCGCCCTGGGCGCCGCCTACGCCGCCGGCCTGGCGGTGGGCTTCTGGAAGAGCTTGGACGAGCTGCGCAGCAACTGGCAGGTGGACCGCACCTGGGAGCCTACCTGGCCGGAGGATCGGCGCGAAGAGGGGTATCGGCAGTGGAAGAAGGCGGTCGAGCGCACTCGCGCCTGGGTGGACAGGTAGCCATGCGGGGGGGTCGATGAAGAAGCTGATCAACGCCGTCGACGACGTGGTGACCGAGGCCCTGCAGGGGATGCAGGCCGCGCATCCCGACCTGATCGAGGTCCACCTCGACCCCAACTACGTGGTGCGCCGGGGAGCGCCCATCGAGGGCAAGGTGGCGCTGGTGTCCGGCGGTGGCAGCGGCCACGAGCCCATGCACACCGGCTACGTGGGCCTGGGGATGCTGTCTGGCGCCTGTCCCGGGGCCGTCTTCACCTCGCCGACCCCGGATCAGATCTACGAGTGCACCCGGCGCGTGGACGGCGGCCGCGGGGTGGTGCACGTGGTCAAGAACTACACCGGCGACGTCATGAACTTCGAGCTGGCGGCCGAGCTGGCCCGCGCCGACGGCATCGAGGTGGAG
>DASRBU010000111.1:0-7629 GCA_035653475.1 Candidatus Dormiibacterota bacterium
GATCTCGACTCGGTGGAGGCATACCGGGCGGAGCGTGGGGTCCCCGCGAGATCGGGAGATCTCGCGGGGGGGAAGGATCTCGACTCGGTGGAGGCATACCGGGCCCGGCTCGGGGCCGGCGGCGGCCCGGAGGTGTGCCGGTGACCGCCGCCGCTGGGCGCCTGCGGGCGGCGTTGGGGACCGGGGACGGCGTGGCGCTGGTGCCCTACCTGATGGCCGGCTACCCCGACCTGGAGGGCTCGGCCCAGCTGGGCCGCCGGTACGCCGAGTCGGGCGCGGCCGCGATCGAGGTCGGCATCCCCTTCAGCGATCCTCTGGCCGACGGCCCGGTCATCCAGCGGGTCGGCCAGGCGGCCCTGGAGCGGGGTACGGGGATGCGCCAGGCGCTGGAGGTGACCTCGGCCGTGGCCGTCGCCGGCGTCCCGGTGGTGCTCATGACCTACGTCAACCCGGTCCTGGCCTACGGCGTCCGGCGGTTCGCGGCCGACGCCGCCGCGGCCGGGGCGTCGGGGGTGATCGTTCCCGACCTCCCGGTCGAGGAGTCGGAGCCGATGGCGAGCTGGTTCCGGGAGGCCGGCCTGGACACCGTCTTCCTGGTCGCCCCGACCAGCCCGGACGAGCGCATCGCGCGGATCGCGGCACGTTCCTCCGGATTCGTCTACTGCGTCACCCTGCGGGGGGTGACCGGGGCCCGGGCCGAGCTGGCCCCCGGCCTGGAGGAGCTGCTGGCCCGGGTGCGCCGGGCCACCGACCTGCCCCTGGCGGCCGGCTTCGGGATCTCCCGGCCGGAGCACGTGCGGCGGCTGCGGGGCCGGGCCGACGCCGCCGTGGTGGCCAGCGCGCTGCTCGACCGCCTGCTCCACGGCCGGGACCCGCTCGAGCTGCTGGAGGCGATGGTGGCGGCATGCCGGTGAGGGGCATTCGAGGCGCGACCACGGCCGAGCGCAACGACGCCGAGGCGATCGTGGAGGCGACGGGCGAGCTGCTGCGGGAGCTGGTCCGGCTGAACCGGCTGGAGGTGGACGAGATCGCCTTCGCCTACTTCACCACCACCAGCGACCTCGACGCCGAGTTCCCGGCCCTGGCGGCGCGGAAGCTGGGCTGGGTGACGGTGCCCCTGCTCTGCGGCCACGACATGGAGGTGCGGCAGCCCAACCCTCGGGGGGTGCGCAGGTGCATCCGCGTGCTCCTGCTGTACAACACGGACCGTCCACAGCGGGAGATGCGCCACGCCTACCTGAGGGGCGCCCGCGCCATCAAGGAGGACCTCGACCGCACGCGCGCGCAGCTCGGGCTGCTGGGGTCGACCGGGGACGGGGAGGGGGGTGCGCCGGAATCCGTCAGCTACGAGGGAGGAGTCCCGGATTGATCATCGTCATGTCGCACCAGGCGACGAACGCACAGGTTCAGGCCGTCGTCGACCGCGTCCGGGAGATCGGTCTTCGACCCGAGGTCTCGTTCGGGGAGGACCGCGCCGTGATCGGCGTGATCGGGGCCAACGCCTACGCCTACCGGGAGGCGTTCTCGCACCTGCCCGCCATCCAGGAGATCGTGCAGATCACCAAGCCCTACAAGCTGGCCAGCCGGGAGTTCCAGCCCAGGGACACGGTGGTCGACGTGGGCGGGGTGCCGGTGGGCGGGGAAGAGGTGATCGTGATGGCGGGGCCCTGCTCGGTCGAGAGCCGGGAGATGCTGGTGGAGACCGCGCGGCACGTGGCCGGGCAGGGCGCGCGCATCCTCCGTGGGGGCGCCTTCAAGCCCCGGACCTCGCCCTACAGCTTCCAGGGCCTGGGCAAGGCCGGGCTGGAGCTGCTGGCCGAGGCCCGGGAGGAGACCGGGCTGCGGGTGGTGAGCGAGGTGCTCTCCGCCTCGGACGTGGAGCTGGTCGCCGGCTACGTGGACATGCTCCAGGTGGGGACGCGCAACATGCAGAACTACACCCTGCTCCAGGAGGTGGGCCGCTCCAAGAAGCCGGTCCTGCTCAAGCGGGGGATGTCCGCCACGGTGGAGGAGTGGCTGCTGGCCGCCGAGTACGTCCTGAGCCAGGGCAACCGGAACGTGGTCCTGTGCGAGCGCGGCATCCGGACCTTCGAGCCCTCGACTCGGTTCACCCTGGACCTGAACTCGGTGCCGCTGGTGCGCGAGCTGTCGCACCTGCCCGTGATCGTCGATCCCTCCCAGGGGACGGGGCGGTGGTCGCTGGTGCGTCCCATGTCGCTGGCGGCGGTGGCGGCCGGGGCCCACGGCCTCTTGATCGAGGTGCATCCGCGACCGGACCAGGCCCTGAGCGACGGCGCCCAGTCGCTGGACTTCGAGGGCTTCGACCGGCTCATGCGCGACCTGCGCCGCCTGGTGGGGGCGACCGCGGCCCCGGCCGGCGTGAGCCCGGGCCGCTGAGCCGGCGCCTCCGAGCCGGACGGCGGGCCGCCCCCAGCTTTCGGGAACATATATCGCCATGCGGGTGGGCGTCGCCGGCCTGGGCCTGATGGGGGCCTCCTTCGCGGGGGCGCTGCGCCGCGCCCGGCCGGAGCTGGACCTGATCGGTCACGACGTGGATCCCGCCACCCTGCGGCGGGCGGTGGCCGAGGGGCTGGTCCGCCCGGGGGATCCGGGGACGGCCGACGTGGTGGTGCTCGCCGTCCCCATCCCCGCCTTGCCCGGGCTGCTCTCCGACCTGGCCGGTCGCCCCGCCGTGGTGACCGACATGGCCAGCACCAAGGCCCGGGTCATGGCCTGGGCGGCGGAGGCCGGGGTCGACCTGGTCGGGGGGCATCCCATGTGCGGGCGGGAGCGGGCCGGCATCGACGCCGCCGACCCGGCCATGTTCCGGGGGGCGCCCTGGGTGCTGACCCGGGACGAGCCGGTGGTCACCGACCTGGTCCGCAGCGTGGGCGCGGTCCCGGTCTTCATGGAGGCCGACCTCCACGATCGTCTGGTGTCGGGCGTGAGCCACGCCGCCTTCGTGGCCTCGGCCGCGTTCGTGCTGGCGCTGGCGGACGACCCCGACTGGGGGCGCATGCGGCGCCTGGCCGGCCCCGGCTTCCGCGACCTGAGCCGGCTGGCCGGCGGCGACCCGGCGCTCTACGCGGCCATCGTGGGCACCAACCGGCAGCCGATCGCCCGTCGTCTCCGCGCCCTGGAGGAGGTCCTGGCCCGCTTCCGCGGGCTGGTGGAGTCGGCCGACGAGGGGGCGCTGCGCTCCCTGTTCGAGGCCGCCCGGCGCGCACGCGACGGCTGGATCGAGGAGCGGGAGACCTGGGACCGGGCCGGGCGGCCCGGGGCCGCGGGGAGGCGTCGTGCTGGCGACGGTTAGCGCGCCCCGGCGCCTGGAGGGCGAGGTCCGGGTCCCGGGTGACAAGTCCATCTCCCATCGGGCGCTGATCCTGAACGCGGTGGCCGACGGCGTGGCCCGGGTGCGAGGGCTGTCCCCCGGGGCGGACGTGCTCAGCACCGCCGGCTGCCTGCGCGCGCTGGGGGTCGAGGTCGAGGGGGAGGTGGTGGTGGGCCGCGGGCTGCGGGGCCTCCGCCCGCCGTCCGGCTCGCTCGACTGCGGCAACTCGGGGACCACCATGCGCCTGCTGGCCGGTCTGCTGGCGGCGGCGCCCTTCGAGGTGACCCTGGTGGGCGACGCCTCGCTCTCCCGGCGACCCATGGACCGGGTGGTCGAGCCGCTTCGGGCCATGGGCGCCCGGGCAGAGACCGACCCCCTGCGCGTGGGGGGGCAGGTCCAGTTGCACGGCATCGACTACGCGCTGCCGGTGGCCAGCGCCCAGGTGAAGTCGGCGCTCCTGCTGGCCGGGCTCTTCGCCGCCGGCCGGACCCGGCTCCACCAGCCGGCCCCGACCCGCGACCACACCGAGCGGATGCTGGCCGCCATGGGGGCGCCGGTGGAGGTGGAGGACCTCGCGGTGTCGATCCGGGGCCCGGTCGGGCGCCTGGCTCCGCTCGACGTGACCGTCCCCGGCGACCTCTCCGCGGCCGCCTTCTGGCTGGTGGCGGCGGCCCTGCATCCCGTCGCCTGCGTGCGGGTGCCGGCCGTGGGCGTCAACCCCACCCGGACGGCCCTGCTGGAGGTCCTGGCCCGGATCGGGGTCGAGGTGCGCAGGGGCGAAGAGCGCCTCCAGGGGGGCGAGCCGGTGGCGGACCTCGAGGTCGGCACCGCTCGGCAGGGACGGGCCTTCGCCGTGGGGGGAGCCGAGGTGGCGGCCCTGATCGACGAGCTCCCGGTGCTGGCGGTGGCCGGGGCCGTGCTGCCCGGCACGACCCGGATCACCGGGGCCGGGGAGCTGCGGGTCAAGGAGTCGGACCGCATCCGGGCCATGGCCGTGGGGCTGGCGGCCATGGGCGCCCAGGTGCGCGAGCTGCCCGACGGTTGGGAGATCCGGGGACCGCGGCGTCTCCAGGGTGCCCGGGTGGACTCGTTCGGCGATCATCGGGTGGCGATGGCGCTGGCCGTCGCCGGCCTGCTCGCCGACGGCGTCACCGAGATCGAGGGGGGCGAGTGCGTGGCCATCTCCTATCCCGGGTTCTGGGAGGCGCTGGAGTCGCTGGCGCGTCCCGCCTCGTCCCGCCGGGCCGGAGGCGGGCGGCGGGGACCGGGGCGGGGGTGATGGGCGCGCCGAGCGCGCTCCCCGTGGAGTCGGAGATCGGGCTCGCGGTCACCGTCCTGGAGCTGGAGGACCTGGAGGTGAGCGCTCCCCGGCAGGACCTCGATCGGCTGGTGGCCGCGGTCGAGGCCGAGGCGAGGTCGGGCCGGGTGGGCGACCTGGGGCCAGCCCGGGCCCTCTACCGCCGCTTCGGGCTGGACCCGACCCGCCACCGGCCCTCCAGCGAGGCGCTGCTGCGGCGCGTGCGCAGGGGCGAGCCCCTGCCCCGGATCAACTCTCTGGTGGACGTGGCCAACCTGGTCTCACTCCGGCTCCAGGTGCCGGTCGGGCTCTACGACCTGGACCGGGTACGGGGCCGGCTGCGGCTCCGGCTGGGCCGCGAGGGGGAGGGCTACCCGGGCATCGGCCGCGGGCACGTGGGCGTCGCCGGCCGCATCTGCGTCGCCGACGACCTCGGTGCCTGCGGCAATCCCTCGGCCGACTCCGCCCGCACCATGATCACCGCCGCCACCCGCCGGGCGGCCTGGATATTCTTCCTCCCGGTGTCGGAGCCGGCGCTGGACCTGACCTGCGAGCTGGTCGCCCGCCACGGGCGTGGCCGGGTGCGGCGTCCGTGATCACCGTCCTGGGAGGGGGCGTGGCCGGAGCCGCGGTGGCCCGGGCCCTGGCCCGCCGGGGACGCCGCGACGTGGTCGTGTTCGACCCCGCCCCGCGCGGGCTGGGCTCGACTGGCAAGGCCTTCGGCGGCTTCCGCACCCAGCAGGGCAGCCCCATCAACGTCGCCCTGTCGCTGGCCTCCCGGCCCTTCTTCGAGGCCCACGCCGGGCGCCTCGGCTTCCGGTCGGTTGGGTACCTCTACCTGACCCTCAGCCCGGAGGGGGCGGACGAGCTCCGCCGGCGGGCGCAGTTCCAGCGCGGCCAGGGATTGCCCATCGAGCATCCCGACCCGGGTGAGCTGGTGCCCTTCCTGGCCGCGAGCGGGGTGCTGGCCACCAACTACTGTCGTCTGGACGGCGTCTACCGTCCCCTGGACGTCCTGGCCTGCCTGGTGGAGGAGGCCACGGCGGCCGGGGTCGAGTTCCGGTACGGGACCGGGGCCGGACCGCGCGACCTGGAGGCGGAGGCGGTGGTGATCTGCGCCGGGATCTGGTCGGGTGAGGTGGGACGGCGGCTGGGGGTGGAGCTGGACGTGCGGCCGGTGGAGCGCGGCATCTTCCAGGTCGGCCCCTTCGACTGGCTGGGGGCCGAGACGCCGGTCACCCTGGAGCTGGACACGGGCTACCACTTCCGGGAGCGCGAGGGGCGCCTGCTGGTCACCGGGCCGGGCGATCCCCGCTCCTGGGGGCACCACCGGGAGTGGCTGGCGCGCTTCGTCCCCCGGGCCGCGGTGGAGCGGCCGGAGGCCCACTGGACCGGCTACTACGAGGTGACGTTCGACCATCATCCCCTGGTCGGGCCCACCTCCCGGCCGGGGATCTGGGCGTGCTGCGGCTTCAGCGGCCACGGGGTGATGCACGCGCCAGCGGCGGCGGAGGGGCTGGCGGCCATGGTCCTGGGCGATTCCCCCCCGATCGACCTCGGCTGCCTCGACCCTCGGCGCACCGTGCCCCTGGTCGACACCACCCAGCTCTGAGGTGTCGGGGTCAGGGCCATGGGCGGGGAGGAGCAGGTGCTCTGCCTTCGGCGCTCCGAGCTCTTCGCCGCCGGGGAGTGGCAGGGCCTGCGCGACGGCGACGTCCAGGAGCCGCTGCGCGCCATCCGGGAGCGCTCCTTCTTCATGCCCCGGGCGGCGGTGGAGGAGGACCCGAGCTACCAGCAGGTGATCCCCTACGTGGTCTTCGGGCACGCCGGGCGTTACCTCCTCACCCGGCGCCTGCGCGCCTCCTCGGAGGCCCGGCTGCACCGCCGCTACTCCCTCGGGGTGGGTGGGCACATCAACCCCGGGGACGCCGGCGGGGGTGACCCCCTGGAGCGGGGCCTGCGGCGGGAGTGGGAGGAGGAGGTCGCCTACCGCGGCCGCTTCGAGGCCCGCTTCCTCGGTCTCCTGAAGGAGGAGTCGTCGCCCGTGGGCAGGGTGCACGTGGGGGTGGTCTTCCTGGTGGAGGGGGACACGGACGAGATCGCCATCCGCGAGCCCCACAAGCTGGCCGGCGAGCTGCTCACGCTGGCCGGGATGCGGCCGCGCTACCCGGACATGGAGAGCTGGTCGCAGGTGATCTACCGGTACCTCTCGGCCGCAGGCGCCGGCCCGACCGCCGGCGCCAACCGCTCTTGACAGGCTGGGGGATGGGGCTCATGTTCGACCCGGAGGTGTGTTGGCGACCATGGGCGAGGACAGGGCGCGAGCGCGGGCGTGGGAGCTGGTCGGACGAGAGGATACCTATCTGACCGAAGCCCTGGTGGAGGAGTTCCTGAGCTCGGGCGGCTGGGGGGCCGAGTCCTTCTGGGATCTGCTGATGGCGCGGGCCTCGGAGCGTCCGCAGGCGCCCGCGGTCATCGACCAGGACGGCTCGGCGATCACCTGGGACGGGCTCCGGGCACGGAGCGCGGCCTTCGCCGCCGCCCTCGAGGAGCTCGGCTACCGGCCCGGGGACTGCCTGGGCGTGCAGCTGCCGAACTGGTCCGAGTTCTGTGTGACCGTGCTGGGCGCGGCCCGGGCCGGCGTCCGGCCCTGCTTCATCCACGTGCCCTACCGCGCCCACGAGATGGAATACATCCTGGGGCTGACCCAGGCCAGGGGTCTGGTGGTGCCCGGGCTCCATCGCGGCTTCGACCACCTGGGGCTGGCCCGTGACCTGCAGCGGAGGCTGCCCGGGCTGAGGGAGGTGATCACGGCCCGGGCGGCCGGCGGGGATCGGGAGCTGGGCGAGATGGTCGAGGTCCACCTGGGCCGTTCGCCCGGGGTGGAGCCGCCGGTCGGGACCGATCTCTTCGTGCTCATGTTCACCTCCGGCACCACCAGCCGGCCCAAGGGCGTCATGCACCTGCACGCCAACCTGCTCGACGCCTGCCGGAAGTACGT
>DASRBU010000112.1:0-7398 GCA_035653475.1 Candidatus Dormiibacterota bacterium
GTGCTGGGCCCAGCCCAGCGGGTCCTCGGTCAGGGGCACATAGCCGCCGCCGGCGAAGAAGGTCACGCCGGCCAGGTGCAGCCGGAAGAACAGCAGGTAGAGCAGCACCAGGCCGAGCAGGAAGGGGGGCATGGAGTAGAAAACGAGGGCGAAGACGGTCGCCGCCCGGTCTTCCAGCGACCGCGGCCGGACGGCGGCCAGGACCCCGATACCCACGCCGATCACGAGCCAGAGGACGGCGGCGCCCACGGACAGGGAGGCGGTGACCGGCAGCCGGCTGAGCAGGAGCTGGGTCACGGGCTGTCCGCGGTAGTACGAGTAGCCGAGGTTGCCGTGCAGGAGGTTCCAGACGAAGTCGCCGTACTGCACGTAGACCGGCCGGTCCAGGCCCAGGTTGTGGCGCACGGCGGCCACCGTGGCCGGGGTCGCCATCCGCCCCGCGATCAGCCGGGCGGGGTCGTTGGGGGCCAGGAAGAAGATGGCGAACACCACCACCGTCACCACCCAGAGGACCACGATCCCGAAGAGCAGGCGGCGGATGAGGAAGCGCAGCATCCCTCAGCCCCTCACGAACATCCGCTCGCCGCGGGGATCGACGGCGTCGCGGACGCTGTCGCCCAGGAGGTTGAAGGCGAGGGTGGTGAAGAGCAGGGCGGCGCCGGGGAAGGCCAGGTACCACCAGGCCACCTGGTAGTAGGAGACCGCCTCCGCCAGCATGCTCCCCCATTCGGCGGTCGGGGGCACCACGCCCAGGCCCAGGAACGAGAGCGTGGCCTCGAACACGATCGACAGGGGGACCAGCAGAGTGGCGTAGACGATGATCTGCGCCGCCAGGTTGGGCAGGATGTCGACCACCAGGATGCGCAGGTCGCTGGCCCCGATCGAGCGCGCCGCCTCCACGAACTCCTTCTCCCGCAGGGAGAGCACCTGACCCCGGACCACGCGGCCCACCGGGGCCCAGCTGAAGAAGACGATGATGGCGACCGAGAGGGGGAGGCTCGGCCCCACCACCGTCACCAGGGCGATGGCGAAGAGCAGGAGCGGGAAAGAGAGGATGACGTCCATGAAGCGGGAGAGGAAGGTGTCCACGGCCGTCCCGAAGTACCCGGCGCACATGCCCACCACGATCCCCACCAGCACCGCCAGCCCGCTGGCCACGGTTCCCACCAGCAGCGAGATGCGGGCCCCGTAGGCCACCCGGACCAGGACGTCGCGGCCCAGCTCGTCGGTGCCGAAGAGGAAGGTCCGGTTGGGCCCCACCGGGATGCCGTTGATCGAGAGCCCGGTCTCCCGGTACTGGGCGTCGGGAGGATGGCCGGTGAGGTGCGCGATCAGGGGTGCGCAGATCGCGACCAGGGAGATGAAGACGATAAAGGCGGTCGAGGCGATGGCGGCCCGATCCCGCCGGAGCCGCTCCCAGGCCAGCCGCCAGGGGCCCCGGGCGGCGATGCCGGCCACGGGCTCGACCTCGGGACGCTCCAGGGCCAGGGCCGGTTCACCGCTCGCCATAGCGCCCTCCCAGGCTCACGCTTCCTCCCCTCTCATCTTCTCGCGTTCCCGCCGCCCGGGCCAGCTCCTCGTCCGGCTCCACCGGGTAGTGGCAGGCGGTCACGTGACCCTCGGGGTCGCCGTTCCGCCGCTCCAGGCGGGGCTCCTCGCGCCGGCACCGCTCCCGGGCCTTGGGGCAGCGGGGGTGGAAGCGGCACCCGGTCGGGGGATCGATGGGCGAGGGGACGTCGCCACTCAGCAGGAGCCGGGTCCGGCGGTCGGCCAGGTCCGGGTCGGGGACGGGGATGGCCGAGAGCAGGGCGCAGGTGTAGGGGTGGCGGGGGCGGCCGAAGAGGTCCGGCGTCGTGGCCACCTCCACGATCTTGCCCAGGTACATGACCGCGATCCGGGTGCTGACGTGGCGGACCACCGAGAGGTCGTGGGCGATGAACACGTAGGTCAGCCCCAGCCGCTCCTGCAGGTCGGCGAGCAGGTTCAGGATCTGGGCCTGGATGGAGACGTCGAGCGCCGAGACGGGCTCGTCGCAGACCACCAGCCGGGGACGCAGGGCCAGGGCGCGGGCGATGCCGATCCGCTGCCGCTGCCCGCCCGAGAACTCGGCCGGGAAGCGGTTGTAGTGCTCGGGGTTGAGCCCCACCTGGGCCATCAGCTCCTGCACCCGCCGCTGCCGCTCGGCGCCGTCGGCCAGGCCGTGGATGGCCAGCGGGTCGCCGATGATGGAGCCCACGCGGCGCCGTGGGTTGAGGGAGTTGTAGGGGTCCTGGAAGATCATCTGCAGGTCGGTGCGCAGCCGGCGCAGCCGGCGCTGGGGTAGCCGGGAGATGTCCCGGCCGTCGAACACCACTCGGCCCGAGGTGAGGTCGTGGAGGCGGGTCATGCAGCGGGCCAGGGTGGACTTGCCGCAGCCGGTCTCGCCCACCAGTCCCAGGGTCTCGCCACGGCCCACCTCGAGGCTGACCCCGTCCACGGCCCTGACCCGTCCCACCTCGCGGCGGAAGACCACACCCCGCCGGATGGGGAAGTGCTTGACCACGTCCTCCAGGCGCAGCAGCGGCTCCGTCCCGACCGACGTCATCCCGGTCTCCACCTCCCCTCGCCGGCCCGCACCCGGCCGGCCTCGGCCGCGGCCCGGCGGCGACCGTCCGCCTCGGCCCCCAGGCCGACCACCTCCGGGGGCAGCCAGCAGGCGGACTCGTGCTCCTCGCCGGCGTCCACCGGCCGCAGCGGCGGCGGCTCCCGCCGGCAGATCTCCATGGTGAAGGGGCAGCGGGGGTGGAAGGGGCAACCCGACGGCACCTGGATCAGGCTGGGCGGCTGGCCGGGGATCGGGGTGAGGCGTCCCCGCCCGCCGTGTCCCGGCCCGGGGCCTCCCCGCGGTCCCGCCCGGGCGGGCAGCGACTCGAGCAGGCCCCGGGTGTAGGGGTGATGGGGCCGGTAGTAGAGGGTGCGGCGCGGCGCCCGCTCCACCACCTGGCCGGCGTACATGACCAGCACCCGGTGGGCCATCTCGGCGATCACCCCCAGGTCGTGGGTGACGATGATCACCGCCATGCCCAGCTCCGCCTGCAGCCGCCGGAGCAGGTCCAGGATCTGCGACTGCACGGTCACGTCCAGGGCGGTGGTCGGCTCGTCCGCGATCAAGAGCCGGGGGCGCAGGGCCAGGGCCATGGCGATCATGACCCGCTGCCGCATCCCGCCCGAGAACTGGTGCGGGTAGTCGTCGACGCGCCGCTCCGGCTGCGGGATGCCGACCATGGCCAGCAGCTCGATCGCGCGCCGCCTGGCCTCGGCCCGCGACGCCGGCTGGTGGGCCCGGATCATCTCCACGATCTGCCAGCCCACTCGGTAGTGGGGATGGAGGCTGGAGAGCGGGTCCTGGAAGACCATGGCGATCCGGGCGCCGCGGATCCGGCGCAGCTCGGCGGCGGGCAGGGAGAGCAGGTCGCGACCCTCGAACAGGGCCTGGCCGGACACCTGCGCACCCTGAGTCAGGCCGATGACGGTGAGCATGGTCACGCTCTTGCCCGACCCCGACTCCCCGACCACGCCCATCACGGTCCCCGGCAGGAGGTCGAGATCGACGCCGCGAACTGCCTGCAGGGGACCGTCGGGGGTGGAGAAGGTCACCCGCAGGTCCCGCACCTGGAGCAGGGGGGCGCTCATGGGCCGGTGGAGACAAGGACCAGCGGCCCGGCGGGGTGGGCCGCCTGCCACACGCCGACGAGGGTCGGGCCGAGGGGCGGGCCCCAGATGGAGCCCGCCCCCGGCCAGGTGGTCACTTCAACCACACGTTGGTGATGTCGCCGTTCCCGGTGAAGGGGGAGACGATGTAGTTCTGCACCCGGGAGGAGCGCATGAAGTACAGCTTCTGGTCGAGCACCGGGACCACGGCCGCGTCCTTCATGATCTGGAGGTCGGCGTCGTGCCAGTACTTCCCCGCCTGATCCGCGGTGGTGGCGGCCAGCGCCTTGTCGATGTCGGCGTTGACGACAGGGCTGTTGTAGTCACCGAAGTCGGTGCTGTCGGGGCCGTAGGTCCGGCCGTCGAAGAGCGGCTGGATCATGGTCCGGCCGTTGTTGCCGTACCAGTCCGGCACCCAGCCCGGGTCGGCGATGTCCCACACCCCCTGCTGGGCCACCGAGGGAGCCTCCAGGTACTTGGAGTAGAAGTCCGAGGGCGGCACCGGGATCAGCTGGAGCGTGATCCCGGCCTGCTTCAGGCTGGCCTGGTAGGTCTGGGCCACCTGCGGGTGGACGCTGTTGGTCCGGTAGATCATCTTCAGGGTGAGCCCGTTGGGGTAGCCAGCCTGGGCCAGGAGCTGCTTGGCCTTGGCCGGGTCGCCCTTGTTCCCCGGGGTGGGGTAGAGGTCGAACTTCTGGTAGCCGGCGTTGCCCGGGGTCAGGATCTGGGTGGCGGGCGTGTTGAACTCGGGGCCGCCGTAGACCTGCTCCACCGCCACCTTGTCCACCGCGTACTCGATGGCCTGGCGGACGGCCAGCTTCTTCAGGGCCCCGTTCTCGTTAGGGCTCTGCAGGTTGAAGACGATGTAGGGGTTGAGGCTGCCCGGCGGTCCCACCTCCAGGCGCGGGTCGTGCGAGGCCACCATCTGCGCCAGCTGGGCGGTGGGCGGCGGGTTGTCCCAGTCCATGTCCGCGGTCCCGGCCGCGATCTGCTCGTAGCTGGCGTTGGGGTCGAGACCCTCCACCACCTTGATCTGGTTCACGTAGGCCTTGCGCAGCGGGTCGGTGGAGGGATCCCAGGCCGGGTTCCGGGCCAGGTCGATCTCCTTGCCCGGGTCGTACTTGGTGATCCGGTAGGGGCCGTCCGAGATGGTGTGCTGCTGGAACTCGGCGCTGTCGGGGACGTAGTTCAGGTACTCCTCCGGGGCCGGCGAGGAGAAGGTCAGGGCCAGGATGTTGAGGAAGTCGCTGGCCGGCTGGATCAGGTGGAAGACCACCGTGTCCGTGCCCTTGGTCGTGATCCCGGAGATGTCGTGGCTCTGGATGTAGCTCTTGATGGCGTCGACGGTGCCGTCGATCTTCAGCATCGGCTCGCAGTAGTCCTTGAAGCCGACGATGGTGCCCTCGAAGTAGCCGGGCGCTCCCACCGGGTTCACCGGGTTGCAGAGCCGCTTGAAGCCGAGAACCACGTCCTGGGCGGTGACCTGGCGCGGCGGGTTGGTGTCCCACTTCACGCCCTTCTTGATGTGGAAGGTGTAGGTCTTGCCGTCGGCGCTGATCCCACCGTTGGCCTTGGTCGGCACCTGGGTGGCGATGTCGGCCACCGGGGTGGTGGCGGCCTTGAAGTCCTTGCTGGCCGGGTAGGAGACGAGCTGGCGGGTGAAGGCCCGCATCAGCATGTTGGTCACGGTGTAGTAGGCGCTGGCGGTGTCCATGTGGTCGACGTCGCCCTTCCCCACCAGGATCAGCGTGCCGCCGCGATGGGCGGTCCCGCTGGGGCTCGGCCCGGTCGTGGCCCCTCCGCCGCAGGCGGCCGCCACCAGCCCGAGCACGGCCGTCAGGGCCAGGGTTCCCGAGCGTATCCTCCAAGCCCGGTCGCGCCGAGGCGGCCTCGGTGCGTCGCCGGGGCACGGCACCTGGGCCAGGTAACTCTCCCCCATAGCACCCTCCCGACGTGTTGAGGATTCACTGCCGGGCCCGGACGCGGCCGGTACGGGACCGGCGGCGAGACGATCGCGTCCGTACGGCAACGTACGCGCACATACTATTCCTCCCCGCTCCCTCCCGTCGAGATCGAGGGACGCCTCGGGGCCGCGCTGGCCGACCCCGGCCCACGGTAGCCCGACTCCCGGGAGGCGCCCAGCGCCGCTCCGGCTGCGCCGGCCGCCACCGCCACCCAGCAGGCCAGGCCGAGCCAGAAGAAGGCGTGTCCGAGGAGGGCGAGTCCGGGCACGTGGACCAGCGGGGCCAGCTGCAGGCTGCAGGCCCCGTACATGCCCAGGGGGAAGACCGTGCTCCAGCGTCCCCGCTCGTAGCGTCGGGCGCCCGGGTCCCGGCGCTGGCGCCAGAGCTCGATCCCGATCAGCCAGGGGATCCAGGCCGTGCCCACCGCCCAGGCGGTGACGGTGAGCCCGGCCACGAAGGGGCGAACCAGGGGCGACAGGGCCGGCCCGGGGGCGGTCAGGAGCTGGGAGCCGGCCAGGGTGGAGATGGCCAGAGCGCCCATGCAGATCCAGTAGTCGGGCGTGATCGCGGCCGCCCGCAGGGGGCGGGCGAGGAGGCGGGCCGAGAGCAGGAGGGCGATGGCGGCGTAGAGGCTCAGGCCCAGGAGCCAGCCGCAGGCGCAGGCGAAGGCCAGGGGGGCGGGGACGGGGCCGCCGAGGTGGACACCCAGCCCGACCAGGGCCTGGACCGCGACCACCGCCAGCAGCCAGGTGCCCCGGACGGTCGGTGCGATCCGTCGCCAGGGGAGGACGGTCAGCGCGGCCGCGAGCCGGTAGGTGAGCGGGGCCCAGGCGACCACCGCCAGCAGCCAGAGGAGTCGGGGGAGGAGCGGCCAGCCGGCCAGGGCCAGGCGGGAGCCGAGCACGCCGCTGCCGGCGACGAAGGTGAGGGTCTCGAACCCGGCCACCGGCTCGGGGAGCATCCCCAGCCGGGCGGGGCGGCGGGCCAGCCGGGCCACGACGACCACCAGCAGCCCGAGGTAGACCGTGGCCGCCACCACCAGCAGGGCCAGCGAGACCGGCCCGCGGCCGGCCAGCGCGGCGTCGATGGAGAGGATGCCGGTGGCCATGACCACCGCGAAGTGGCCGGGCACCAGCTGGCCGAGGGCGGCCTTCAGCCGCCGCGCCGCCCCGGGGCGCGTGGACATGCGCATAGCTTGCGCGGTGGCCCGGTGCGATCGCCGCGGGCGCCCGGGCCACCGTCGCATCATGTCGGCGGAGGAGAGCACGACGCCGGTCCCACCCCGCCCCACCCCGTCCCCGACCCGGCCCTCCCCCCGGGCCTGGCCCGAGGGGCGTCCGTGACCAGACGGCGGCGCGGCCTGAGCCGCGCCCAGCGGCTGGCGCGGCGTCTGCGCATCCTGGCCGCGGTCATCCGGGAGCCCGGTCTCAAACCCCAGCGGCTGGCCCGGCTGGCCGGGGTCTCGGAGCGGACGCTCTTCCGGGACCTGCGGGCGCTGCGCCGTTCCGGGTACCCGATCGTCCACGGCGACGGCTATCGGGTCCAGGAGCTGCTGCAGCTGGACGGGCGCAGCCCGGCCCAGGGCCTGGCCGCGGTCTACCAACGCCAGATCGAGCTGCTCCGCGGCCACCTGCCGGGCGAGCTGGCGGAGTCGGTCGAGGAGGAGGTCAACGTGGAGGCCCCCGCCGCCCTGGCCGCCATCCTGGCGGCGGCCATCGAGCGGCGGCTCGCCCTGGTCCGGGCG
>DASRBU010000113.1:0-9288 GCA_035653475.1 Candidatus Dormiibacterota bacterium
CGCCTCCAGGCGCAGCTCGGCCAGGAGCGCCCGCGCCCGCACCCGCAGCCGGGCCTCCTCGCCGGCGGAGCGGGGGAGGCCGAGCAGGGCCGACCCCAGGTCGGCGCGCACCGACGCCTGCCCGCCCGCGACCACGTTCTCGATCACGCTCAGACCCCCCCACAGCCCCAGCCCCTGCAGGGTACGGGCGATGCCCAGGCGGGTCAGGTCGTGGGGTCGGTGCCGTCGCAACTCCCGGCCCCGGTAGACGATCGAGCCCGACCGGGGGCGGACGAAACCACAAATGGCGTTCAGGAGGGTGGTCTTGCCGGCGCCATTGGGCCCGATCACGCCCACGATCTCCCCGGGCTCGACGGTCAGGGAGACGTCCTCCAGGGCGGTCAGACCTCCGAAGGTGACCGTCACGTTGGAGACGATCAGTCGCGCCTCAGCCGACATCGCGACCCGGCGCGGCAGCGCCTCCCCGCCCGGTCGGTCCCCCGACGGCCGGCGTCGGCCGGGTGCCCCTCCACCTCACGCTCTCTCCGCCCGTCTCCTGCCTCCCTCGCTCCGGCTCCGAACCGCTCCTAGGATAGGGCAAGGGAGTGGGAGGGCGGTCCGGGGTTGCGTTGGGCGCCGCTCACCGGATCGAGGCCACTGCCCGGGCGATGAGCCCGGCCAGGTCGTGGTGGCGGGGATGGACCCGGACCAGGTCCCGGTAGTGGGCCTCCAGCTCCATGGCCGTCGCCACCAGGCCGATCGCCTCCGACGCCCGGCAGCCGAGCATGTGCGCCCCCAGGATCTCGCCGAACTCCGTGTCCACGATCAGCTTGAGCCATCCCCGCTCCCCACCCGGCGCCGGCTCCCCGGGGTCGGGCCCGAGCCGGCCGTGCCCGACCCCCAGCCGGGCGCCGCGGGCGGTCGCCTCCTCCTCGGTCAGGCCGACCGCGGCCAGCTCGGGGCGGGTGTGAACCGTGCGGGGGACGCGTTCGGGCCGGAACCGCGCCCTGCCGCCCAGGGCGCAGGTCGCGGCCACCCTGCCCTGGGCCCGAGCGCGCCCCCAGAGCCAGGGCGGACCGGTCAGGTCGCCGGCAGCGAAGACGCCCGGGGTCGAGGTGGCGCAACGGGTGTCGACCGTGACCTCGCCGCTGGGACCGGTGGCCACGCCGGCAGCCTCCAGGTCCAGCCCTGAGCTGCCGGGCAGGCGCGAGTCGGCGAAGAGCACCACCTCGGGCTCGAGCTCGGCCTCGGCCCGCTCCAGGGCTCCCCGTCCCGAGAGGAAGCGGAGGCCGCGCCGCTCGAGGGCGACCCGGAGCGCGTTGGCCATCTCCGCCTCCTCCCCGGGCAGGAGGCGGTCCCCGGCCATGGCCACCGTCACCCGGGAGCCCAGTCGGCTGAAGAGCGTGGCCCACTCCAGGCCCAGACGGCCCCCGCCGGCGATCAGGAGCCGTGAGGGCACCTGGTCCAGGGTCATGACCTCGTCGCCGGTCACGACCCGACGGCCGGGTCGGGGCGCCCCGCTCCGCTGGGGGACGATGGATGCGGCCCCGGTCGCCAGCACCACCGGCATCCGTTCGAAGACCAGGCCGCCGGCCTCCATCCGACCCGGTCCGAGGAAGCGCGCGCCGGCTGCCACCACCTCGACGCCGGCCGCCCGGAGGGCGGCCCGGGTCCGGGCCGCAGCCGCCTCCGCCGCGGCCGCGGCCGCGGCCCGCATCCGGCCCCAATCGGCGATCGCGGGGACGACCCGCACGCCCAGCTCCTCCGCCCGGCCGATCTCCTCCAGGAGGTCGGCGAGGTACCGCAGCCTCGCCGCCGGGACCTCGCCGCGCTGGACGTGGGTCCCGCCCACCTGCGACCGCTCCACCAGCGTGACCCTCGCTCCCAGGCCGGCGGCCGTGATCGCGGCCGCGACCCCGGCCGGGCCGCCTCCGACCACCAGCAGCTCGGCCATCCTGGCCTCACCTCGGCGGGCGGGGCGCGGCCCGGGCTGGCGCGGCGCCAGTGCCGTTGCGCCCCGCCCTTCGCGAGACCGGGATCGCCGCGCCTCCGCGTCGGACCGGACCGCTCACCCGGGTGGAGGGCCTGGCGGCGCCCATCGGGCCGGGCTCATTCCGCCAGACGCTCGGCCAGGGCGCACAGGAAGGCCGCCGCCGAGGCGTCGTCCACCCCGCTCCGGTCGAAGCTCAAGGAGAGCCAGGCGACCGGTCGGGCTTGGATCTCGCCCTCGATCACCACCGGCCGGTCGACGATGCGTCCCAGGCCCAGGAGGGCGCACGGGGCCGACTCGACGGCGGTCGCGAGGAGGTCGACGCCGTGGGCGCCAAGGTCGGCGAGGGCGAGGACGGCACCCTCGGCCTCGCCCGGGGCCAGCGTCCCGGCCCGGGCCCGCGCGGCCAGGGCGGAGCGCTCGCGCGCGATCTCCGCCAGGGTCTTGGAGCCGGCGTCGCGGACGACGGCGACCACCGGGCCCCGGCCGGACGCCACCGTCACCCCCAGATGGAGGGCGCCACCGTCCCCCACCGGCCGGGCCACGAGCCGCGGGTGCTCGAGGAGGAGCCCGGCCACCGTCTCCAGCAGGAGGTCGATCGGAGCCAGCTCCACCCCGGCCGCCTCCAGGCCGGGACCCAGGCGGCGGTGGCGCTGGACCAGCCCTCCCACCTCGGCCTCCCGGGCGAGGGTGACGGGAGCGGGGCTGCGGAGGGCCGGGTGCGGGGACTCCGCCGGCCGTCCTCCCCACGGCCGGGTCCTGACCTCGACCGGGGCCGGGCCGGAGGGCGGGGCCGGGCCGGCAGCGAACGCCTCCACGTCCTCGCTCGTGATCCGGCGGCCGGGCGCGGAGGGGGGCACCAGGGCGAGGTCGACGCCCAGCTCCCGGGCCAGCCGCCGGGCGGCCGGGGAGGCCGGGGAGGCCGCCACCTCCGGGTCGTCGGGTCCTCGACGCGCCTCTCCGCCGGGCCGGGTCGGGCCGGCGCGGGCGATGCCGGCGGCGGGGCCCGCCTCCCGGATCCTCCCCAGCACCGCCCCCACCGGGAGCACGGCTCCGGGCGCGGCCAGGACCTGGGCGAGGACGCCGGAGGTCGGGGCCTCGATCACCCACGTCGTCCCCTCGGCGGCGACCTCCAGCAAAGGGCGGCCGCGCTCCACGGCGTCGCCCTCGGACACCAGCCAGCGTTCGACCCTGAGCCGCCTCGCGGCGACCTCCAGCTCGGGCATCCTCACCTCGCTCACCATGGGGTGCTCCGCTCGACGCTACAGTGTCGTCCAACGCCGGCGCCGTGGCGACCCACGATCGCGGACGGGGAGGGCGTGCGGCGCCTCCCAGCCGGGGCGGTACCTTCGCCTCATGAGCGCAGCCAACACCGATCTCGAGTTCGAGCTGGCGGCCGCCCGGGCGGCGGCGTGGGTGATCGACTACCTGGGCTCGGCGCACGACCGCCGCGTCCTGCCCGAGGTCACCCCGGGCGAGGTGCGCTCGGCCCTGCCCCCCGCGCCCCCCGAGCGGGGCGAGCCCCTCGACCACCTGCTACAGGACTTCGAGCGCCTGATCGTGCCCGCGATCACGCACTGGAACCATCCCCGGTTCTTCGCCTACTTCGCCACCACCGGCTCCGAGCCCGGCATCCTGGCCGAGCTGCTGATCGCGGCGCTCAACGTCAACGCCATGCTCTGGCGCACCTCGCCCGCCGCCACCGAGGTGGAGGAAGTCGCCTGCGACTGGCTGCGGCAGGCGGTCGGGCTGCCCGATCCCGTCTTCGGGTGCATCAACGACACCGCCTCCTCGAGCACCCTGTACGCGCTCGCGGCGGCCCGCGAGGCGCTGGGCCTGGAGGTCCGCCGGCGGGGCCTGTCCGGGCTGCCACCGCTGGTCCTGTACACCTCCGAGGAGGCCCACTCCTCGGTGGAGAAGGCCGGCATCGTGCTGGGAGTGGGCCAAGAGGGCGTGGTCAAGGTGCCCACCGACGCCGAGCTGCGCATGGACGTGGCCGCGCTGGAGCGGGCCGTCGCCGCCGATCGGGCGGCGGGGCGCCGGCCCTTCGCCGTCGTGGCCACGGTGGGGACCACCTCGACCACCGCCGTCGACCCGGTGCCGGCCATCGCCGACCTCTGCCAGCGAGAGGGCCTCTGGCTGCACGTGGACGCCGCCTACGGCGGCGCCGCCGCGGTGGTGCCGGAGCTCCGCTGGGCGCTGGACGGCTGCGAGCGGGCCGACTCGCTCGTGATCAACCCCCACAAGTGGCTGTTCACCCCTATGGATTGCAGCGTCCTCTACTGCCGGCGCGAGGAGGTGCTCCGCCGGGCCTTCAGCCTGGTGCCCGATTACCTGACCACGAGTGAGGGGGACCAGGTGCGCAACCTGATGGACTACGGCACCGCCCTGGGCCGGCGCTTCCGGGGCCTGAAGCTCTGGTTCGTGCTCCGGGCCTTCGGGCTCCAGGGGCTGCGGGAGCGGATCGCCGCCCACGTGGCCATGGCCCGGGAGCTGCGGGGCTGGGTCGAGGCCCGGCCCGAGTTCGAGGTCCTGGCCCCCACCCCCTTCAGCACCGTGGTCTTCCGCCACCGGGCCGGGGACGAGGCCAACCGTCGCATCGAGGAGGTGGTGAACCGCTCCGGAGGGGCACTCATCTCCCACACCACGGTCCGTGGCCGCTACGCGCTGCGGGTGGCCATCGGCAACCTGCGCACCACCCTCGACGACGTGCGGGCGGTCTGGGAGCTGATCCTGCGGGCGGCGGCCGAGGTGGTGCCTTGAGGGCACGGCCCCGCCAGGCCCCGCGCCGGGCCGATCCTGGACCGGCCGCGGGTGAGGACGAGGACCCCGGTCTCTGCTCCGGCTGTCGCCACGGCCGGCGGGTCCCGGGGGCGCGCAGCATCTTCTGGCTCTGTGAACGGTGGCGGAGCGACCCACGCTTCGACCGCTACCCGCGCCTGCCGGTGCTGACCTGCCCTGGCTACGAGTCCGCCCGGGCGGTGGAGGGTGGGAGGGACCCCTCGCCGGCCGGGTGAGCGCGGCCCTGGCTCCGTCCGACCCTCGGCGGCTCAGGTGCGCAGGCGGGGGTCGAGGACGTCGCGCAGCCCGTCGCCGACCAGGTTGAAGGCCAGCACGGCGAAGAAGATGCAGAGGCCGGGGAAGGTGACCAGGTTGGCGTCGCGGAAGATGTAGTTGTGCCCCTCGCCCAGCAGCTCGCCCCATTCCGGAGTGGGCGGCTGCACCCCGAGGCCGAAGAAGCCGAGGCCGGCCGCGACCAGGATGGCCAGGCCCATCTGGAGGGTGGCGAGCACGATCACGGGCGCGAGGACGTTGGGGATCAGGTGGCGGAGCAGGATGCGCGCGGAGGGGACGCCCAGCGCTCTGGCCGCCTCCACGTAGGGGAGCTGGCGCACCTTGAGCGCCTCGCTGCGCACGAGCCGGATGAAGTTGGGGATGGAGCTCACGCCCACGGCGATGACGACGTTCTTCAGGCCGGGGCCCAGGGCGGCGACCAGGGCCAGGGCGAGCACGATGTTAGGGAAGGCCAGCATGATGTCGGTCAGGCGCTGGATCAGGAGGTCGGCCCAACCCCCGAAGTAGCCGGAGGCCGCGCCCAGGGGCACCCCCACCCCCACCCCGATCACCACCGCCAGCAGGCCCAGGCTGAGGGTGTAGCGAGAGCCGTAGACCAGGTCCAGCAGCTCGTCCCGGCCGTAGTTGTCGGTGCCCAGGAGGTGATGGGGTGAGGGGGGCAGGAGCACTGCGTTCAGGTCCTGGTGGGCGGGGTTGTACTGGTGGAACACCACCGGCCCCAGCAGGGCGGCCAGGGCGTAGACCGCGAGCACGACCAGCCCGGCCACGGCGCTGCGGTGGCGCAGCAGCTGTCGCCAGGCCGCCTCGTGGACGGCCTGGATCTCCCCCTCGGCTGGCGGCGCCAGCTCAGTCGTATCGAATGCGGGGATCGACGTACGCATAGAGGAGATCCGTCAGGAGGTTGATCGCGATGTAGGTCACGGCGAAGAGCAGGACCAGGCCCTGCACCATCGGGTAGTCGCGGAAGAAGATCGAGTCCAGGAGCAGGCGCCCAACCCCGGGCCAGCTGAAGACGCTCTCGGTGAGCACCGCCCCCCCGAGCAGGGAGCCGAACTGGAGCCCGATGGTGGTGATGATGGGCAGGAGGGCGTTGCGAAGGGCGTGCTTGAGCACCACCCGGCGGAAGGGGGCGCCCTTGGCCCGGGCGGTACGGATGTAGTCCTGGTTCAGCACCTCCAGCATCGAGCCCCGGGTGATGCGGGCGATGAGGCCGACCGAGAACACGGCCAGGGTGAAGGCGGGCAGGATGATGCTGGTGGGGCTGTCCGCGCCGGCCGCCGGGAGCCAGTGGACCTGGATGGCGAAGAGCACGATCAGCATCAGGCCCAGCCAGTAGACCGGCATGGAGATGCCGAACACCGAGAGCGCGGAGATGACCAGGTCCAGCGGGGTGTTGCGGCGGATGGCGGCGCCGATGCCCGCCGACACCCCCAGGATCACCGCGATCGCGATCGCGGTCACGGCCAGGGCGACCGTGTAGGGGATCCGGCTCGCGATCTCGGCCGCCACCGGAGAGCCGAAGTGGGCCGAGACGCCGAGGTCGAGGCGGAGCAGCCGGCCGATGAAGTCCAGGTACTGGACGTAGAGTGGCTGGTCCAGGCCCAGCTGGTGGCGGATGTGCTCCACCTGCTCCGGCGTCGCCAGCACCCCGGCGATGACCCGCGCCGGGTCACCGGGGAGCAGGCGGGCCATGATGAAGACACCCGTCGCCACCCCCCAGAGCGTGGGGATGGCGACCAGGAGCCGGCGCACGACGTAGGTCAGCACGCCGGCTCCACCTCAGATCGCCTTCGCGAGCCGCACCTGACTACGCCGGCTGAGCGTAGACGGTGTTGAAGGACTCGTTGGGGACGTAGCTCACACCCTTGACCTTGGCCGAGTACACGATCGGGAAGCGCTGCACCCAGAGGAAGATCCAGGGGGCGTCGTTCCAGACCATCTTCTCGGCCTGGCAGTACTCCTGGGCCCGGGCCTGGCGGTTGGTCTCGGTGGCCGCCTTCTGGAGCAGGGCGTTCACCTGGGGGTTGTCGTAGTAGGAGGTGTTGAGGCCCTTCTTGGGGATCTGGCTGCCGTCGAAGATCGTCATCTGCTGGCTGGCGTCAAGGTAGCCGGGGGCCCAGCCCAGCAGGTGCGCGTCCACGGTGGCGTTGGCCGGGGGCACGTTGATGGTTGCCAGGTAGGTGGGCCAGTCCATGGTCTGGGGACCCTGCACGTTGACGCCGACCGCGCGCAGGTTGTTGGCGATGTCCTGGGCGGCCTGGAAGTCCTGGGTGTAGCGACCCGTGGGCGAGATCAGCTTCAGGGTCATGCCGGCGGCTCCGGCCTGCTGCAGCATCTGCTTGGCCTTGTTCGGGTCGTACTGGTAGGCCGGCTGCTGGCAGTAGCCGAAGAGGCTCGGCGCCATGGGGCCGGTCATGGGGTCGGCGGCCCCGAAGAGTGTGCTCTTGATGATGGCGTTCTTGTCGACGGCGTAGTTGAGGGCCTGGCGGACCTCGGGCTTCTGCAGCAGCGGCTGCTGCTTGTCGGTGGTGTTCAGGGCGATGAAGATGGTGCGGTCATCCGGCGCCAGGAGCACCTTGAGGTCGGATTCGTGCTGGAGGGCCGGGATGTCGGCCGCCGGCGGGCTCAGGATCACCTGCGCCTGGCCGGAGCGCACCAGCGTCTCCCGGCTGGCCGCCTCCGGCACCACCTTGAAGACCTGCTGCTTGTAGGCCGGCTCCTTCCCCCAGTAGTGGTCGTTGCGGGTCAGGGTCACGTGGTCGCCCTTCACCCGCTCGCTGTAGACGTAGGGGCCGGTGCCCACCGGCTGCTCCTGGTCCTGGTAGCCGGGGGTGCCCTTCTGGATGGTCTGGGGAGCCAGGAAGCCGAAGGTCACCTCGCTGAGCAGGCCCAGGAAGAGGTCGGAGGCCAGCGGCTCGCTGAGCGTGAAGCGGACGTGGTTGGCGTCCACCGGCTCGACGCTCTTCACCGCCTTGGGCATGATGCCGCAGAGCGGACAGGTGTTCGAGGGATCGAGCACCCGGCTCATGTTGGTCTGCACGGCCTGGGCGTCGAAGGCCTCGCCGTCGGTGAACTTCACCCCCTGGCGCAGGGTGAAGGTCCAGGTGAGGCCGTCGGCGCTCTGTTCCCACTTGGTGGCCAGCAGGGGCTCGATCTTGCCCTGCTGGTTCACCTGGACCAGCGTCTGGACCACCATCTGGACGATGTTCTGGACCGTGGTGGTGGTCTGCCGCATCGGGTCCAGCGTGTCGGGGTCGATGCCGATGGCCACGGTCAGGGTCTGCCCCTGCTTGGGGGCGCCGCCGCTGGGGGCCGACGTCGCCTGCCCGCAGGCCGCGAGCAGGAGACCGGCCGCTGTGAGGCAGGTGAGCAACCTTCTCTTCATGCGTCTCCAAGTCCCCCTCGGTTCGTGCGGTGTGAGCTCAGCGCGAGTGTAAGCGATCCCACCCCTGTTGCACCTCCCGCTCTTGGATCGGGTCGCCGGACGGATTCTGCTGGTATTCTATTAGTCCAGCAGACCACTGATCCACAGGTCCGAGGAATATCTTGACGGATAGCGGCGGAATCTTCGACCCCACGCGTTTGGATCGCCTGGCCACCCCTCCGGCCTGGCAGCTCGTCGCCGACAGCCTGCGCCGCAAGATCGCGCTGGGGCTCTATCGCCCCGGTGACCTCCTGCCCTCGGAGCGCCAGCTCGCCCAGAGCATGGGCGTCTCGCGCATCACCGTACGTGAGGCGTTGCGCGTCCTCCAGGGGGAGCGGCTGATCGAGGCCCGCCGCAGCAACGCCGGTGGCGCCCAGGTCTGCACGCCCCGGAGCCGGCCGGCAGACGAGGTCCGCGAGGAGCTGCGCCGGGAACGGCAGCGCTTCCTGCAGATCATCGACTGCCGGATCGCGAACGAGGGGCTGGCCGCCCGCCTGGCCGCCGTGCACCGGACCGAGGCCCACCTGGAGATGCTGGCCGCGACCGTCCCCGCCCTGGCCGAGGCCTCGGCCGAGCTGGAGCGGTTGGCCGACGACGGCGGCCCGGCCGGAGGCGCCGGCCAGGCGGCGATCGAGTTCCGGCGCCAGGACTCAATCTTCCACCTGACCATCGCCGGCATCCCGGGCAACCCCTATCTGTTCCGGACCGTGGAGTGGCTGCGGACGGAGTTCTTCACCCCGCTCGACCTCCTCTACCGGAGCCGCAACCGGCAGGACTCGGCGGGCGAGCACGCCGCCATCCTGGCCGCGATCCGCGAGCA
>DASRBU010000114.1:0-10514 GCA_035653475.1 Candidatus Dormiibacterota bacterium
CTCGGCCGTCATGACCTGGCCGACGTGGCCGATGTACTGCTGCGCCGACACCATGACGTGGGTGTCGGTCACGAACCCCTGGCCTCCGCTGAGCCCGTCCGGCGGCACGTAGCCGGAGCCGGGTTGCGCTCCCGTTCGCAAGGTCATCGCGGTTCCGTCCCTTCGCCTGTCCGTACCTGCGTCATGGTCCTCCGGTCGCGGCCACCCCTCGAGCGGCGGGGCAACCAACCCGCGGACATGGTGCCCCATCCGACTCCGTGACGCGGCGGACAGCAGAGGGACAATGACGGCCCGGCTTTGTCCGCACGGTGGCCTTGCCCTGCTCCTCGGGCCGGCGCACACTGACCCGACCATGGGGACGGGTGCGGTCGGGGCGTGGCCAGGTCGACGATGACGGAGGCCCGGGAGCCTCAGCGGCGCGAGCACATCGGGCGCACGATCCTCGTCCTCGACGATCAGCCCTACCTGTGGGCGGCGCTGCGCCAGCGCCTGGACCCGGCGGTGGCCTACGTGCGCAGCGCGACCGCGGCCGAGCTGGCCGAGGTCTGGCGGGCCTGCCGCCCCTGGCCCTGGGTCCTGGTCGGCACCTCCCCGGCGGCACCGGCCGGCCTCCCCGACCTCCTGGACGGCCTCCCCGTCGTGGTGCACTGGGTGGGACGGCCGCCCGCCGATCTCCCCGCCGCGCCCGCGGTGCACCCCGACTGGACGGCGCTGGCGGCCGGGCTGGAGCGGCTCCAGGAGCTCGTCCGCCGGGGCCGGAACGGGGTCCGGCTGCTCCGCAACCGGGGACTCCAGGCACCCGACGGACGGATCGTGCTCGACGTGGCCCACCTCGAAGGCCTGATGGCGGCCCCCGAGGGCCTGGCGCTCCGGGACGACGGCGCCGCCGACCGGCTCGCGGCCAGGCTCCGCTCGGAGATCGACCACAACCGGCTGCCGCTGCGCCTGGAGCGCAGGGGCCGGCTGCTGCGCCTGGGCTGACCGGACCGTAACCCCGGCCGCTATCCTGCCAACGCGATGAGCGCTCGCTCCCTGCCCGGACCCGCTGCCGGATGAGGGCTCCGGCACAGGCCCTGATCCTGGAGGACGACCCCGAGCAGCTGGACCGGATCGCGGCCGCGATGCGGGCGGTCCACCTCGAGCCCATCCGCACCGTCTCGCCCGACCGCGCCCTGCGCCTCCTGAGGTACAACCACCCGGTCCTGGCCGTCCTCGACCTGGACATGTCCATGGCTCCCGACTCGGCGGCCACGGTGGAGGACCTGCTCCGGCACCTGTTCGAGCGGCACGGGGGCTGCTTCGTGCTCGTCTACTCGGTCATGGCCGACGAGATCCGGGAGCGGAAGCGGATCGAGGCCGTGCACCCGTTCGCCACGTTCGTCTCCAAGCACGACGGCCTGGAGCCCCTCCTCGATCGCATCCGGCGCATGATGGGCGTCCGCTTCGGCGACCTCCACGTGCGCCGGGGGCTGACCGTGCACGAGCCCACCGGCCAGGTCTTCCTGCACTCGGTGGGGGTCTCGCTGGTGCTGGGCGCGGCGCTGGGGCAGGAGGTCGTCCTCCAGGACACCGAGGCCAAGGCGGCGCGACGGATGCGGGCCTGGCTGCAGCGGGTCGGCTCCGAGGTGCGGCTGGTCGACCTGGGCCGTCGCTGCTACGCCCTCCACCTGGACGAGGCCCCGGAGGGGTAGGGCACCCGGCTCACCCCTGATGCAGCCGACGGTCGAGGGCCGCGATGGCCGCCACCAGTCGGGGCAGGTCCTCGCCGCCGGGTGGTCGCACCGCCCCCTCCCCGACGGCGGCCCCCGTCGTCCCCGACCCGACCACGACCCGGCGCGCCGGCCCCGGGACGGGCCCGGCCGCCCCGGCGCTCGCCACCACCAGGCGCATCCCTGGCACGCTCTCCCGGCCGGCCGGCGCCGCCAGCTCCCGGAGGGCCTCGCCGTCCTCGGGGCCGATCACGACCACCAGCTCGCGCTCGGCCGCCTCGGGCCGTTTCCCGACCTCGGCCACGCTCCCGACCACGCCCAGGAGGTGCGGCAGCCGTCCCAGAGGACCGGGGTCGCCCACGAACAGGAAGCCCACGCTCCTGGGCGAGCGCCGAACCGCCAGCGAGGCCACCAGGCAGGTCAACGCGGCCCGCGTCTCCGCCTCGGAGCCGGTGATCAGCAGGTCCCGATCGAGGTCCACCTCCACCGGCCGCCCGGCGGCGTCGAGGCCCAGCACCGCCCGCCCCGGCCGGCGCGCGCCGCCGGCCCGGTCCCGGATCCAGTGCTCCAGCACCCGTCGCTCCACCTCGCCCTCGACCCCCAGCAGCTCGAGCAGCGAGGGCTCGGCGCCGCCCAGCCCCGCCGCCCGGCACGCCAGGTCGCCGGCCAGCTGGTCGACGCCGCCCAGCCGGAGCCGCCCGCCCCCCGGCAGCTCCAGGAGGGGCCCGCCATCCGCCCTCAGGTCGAGCAACGCGGCGCACTGCGACCGGAGCCGCTCGGCCCCCAACCACACCAGGTGGACGCCGGCTGCCGTCGCCCCAGCCAGGTCCCATCCGCCCGGGATCAGGTCGGCGTCGAGGATCGCCACCAGGGCCGGGTCGCGGCCCTCGCGCTCCCCGATCAGCCGCCGCAGCCGCCGGTGCAGGGCCGCCGCCTCCTCGAGGCCGAAGCTCAGGGTCGACCCTCCCAGCGGCGAGCGGAAGGGGGCGGCGTGGGGGAGCCGGCCCAGCCACGCCCATCGCTCGCGCTCGGTCTCGGGCAGGGCGGCGCACACGATCACGTCCTGGGGGCGGTGGAGGAGCACGACCTGGAAGGCCAGCCACCGGGCCAGGCCGAGCACGGCCAGGCGGTCGCCGCACAGACCGAGCGGGCTCGCCGCGGGAAGGGCGAGCGTGACCGGGGCGCCCGGCAGCACCGCGTGCCGCGCCGCCAGCAGCGTCGCCTCCGCCCGCAGCCGAGGGGAGCCGCCCGGCTCGACCACCGGGCGCAGGCCCGAGGGCTGGTCGGCCCAGCCCAGCCGGAGCCGCAGCCAGCCCGGCTGGTGGCGCCATCGCGGGGTGGGCAGGGCGCCGCGGGCGAGGTCGGCGAGCAGCCGGGGCGCGTCCGGGGCAGCGGCCTCGAGCCGCTCCAGGCGCGCCCGGCGGGCCGCGCCCAGCTCCCGGTGCAGCCCGTCGAGCCGCCCCCGGAAGCGCCGCTGGGCCCGCCCGAAGCGCCACCAGCCGCCGGCCAGCCAGCCGCCCAGGCCGATGGCCAGCAGGCCCAGGGCCAGCGCCGGCCCCCCTTCCCCGCCCAGGCCCAGCCCCGCCGCGGCCAGCCCCAGGAGCGCGGCCAGCGCCCCGACCGGCCCGGAGTGGGCGGGGGGCGTCGGGACCTGGAGGCGGGGGACCGAGTCGAGGTCTCGGCGCTCGGGGGCAGGCCGGCCCGGCCGTTCGAGGGAGAGCAGCGAGCGACCCAGCGCCACCCGCTCCCCGGGCGCGACCGGACGGGGCTCGCCCAGGCGGACCCCGTCGAGCGCCACCTCCAGCCCGGGACGGGCCGGGGCCACGCTCACCTCTCCGTCCGGGCTCACCCGGACCACCAGGTGGACCGGGGCCAGGCAGGGATCGTCCAGGGCCACCGGGGTCTCGCCTCGGCTGCCCAGCCGGTGCTCGCCCGGCTCCAACCGCGCCCGCCGGCCAGCCCCGGGGCCGCCGCGGACCACCAGCTCCACCGTCTCCTCCCCTGCCGCCTCCGCCCGCGCCTCGGACGCGGGCGACCGGGGAGGCGGAGCCACCCCCGGCCCGGGACGGGCGCCGTCGCCGGCCTCGGGCTGGAGCAGGAGCACCGCCCCCTGGAGCACCCCGGCTTCGGCCAGGGTGGCGTCGGGAGGCAGCGGCGGGCCGCCTTTGGGGCGGAGCCGCCATGGCGCCGAGCCGTCGACCGCCGTGGCCTGGAGGACGGCGGGCAGGAGGTCACGGAGCGGGACCCGGGGCGGCAGCCACAGGTGGTGACGGCCGTTGGGGCCGATGACGGTGACCAGGACTCGGGTCATGGCAGGGGAGCGACGTCAGCGCGTAGCTTGCCGGTGGCGTCGCCCCGGCGCCCGCTCTCCGGCGCCTTTGTCCGCCGGCTGGCCGGCCCCGGAGCGGAGCCGGCGCGCCACCGACCGCCTTTGTCCGCGGTCTGGGCTTGCCCGGGACCACGGGCTCGGGCAGCCTGCCGGCATGAGCCGCGTGGTCGTGCGCCGGCCGGCGCGCATCCCGCCCCCACCCCTGCCGGAGGGCGAGGAGTCGATCGACCTTCCCGCCGTCCCGGCCCGGGACCCGGCGGGCGCGGCGGCCTGGGGGCAGTACCTGCTGCCCCTGGCCGGTAGCCTCGGCTCCCTCCTCTTCGTGGCCACGAACCCCCAGCCGCTCACCGTCGCCAGCGGCCTGCTCCTCGCCTCCAGCAGCGTGGCCGCCGGCCTCGGCCTGGGGGTGATCCAGCGCCAGGCCCAGCGCCGGCAGGTCCGGGCCGAGCGCGATCGCTGCCTCGACCACCTGGCCCGGGTCCGGGAGCGGGCCAGGGAGGTGGCGCGCCGGCAGGAGGCGGCGGCGCGCTGGCGACACCCCGACCCGGAGGTGCTCTGGACCCTGGCCCGGCTGGAGACCCGGGTCTGGGAGCGGCGCCCCGGCGACGACGACTTCCTGCAGCTCCGCGCCGGCCTGGGCCTGCGCCCGCTCGCGATCCGGCTGCTGCTGAAAGGCCCCGGACCGAACACGGAGACGGAACCGGTAGCGACCGCCGCGGCGCGGAGGCTGGTCGCCGCCCACCGCCGGCTCCCCGGCCAGCCGGTGGTCCTCGACCTGCGACGGGCCCGGATCGCCACCGTGGTCGGGCCGCCCGATCGGGCCCGGGCCCTGGTCCGGGCCCTCCTCTGCCAGGCGGTCACCTTCCACGCCCCGGACGAGCTTCGCCTCGGGCTGGCCCTGGCCGCCGACCGAGCCCAGCTCTGGGACTGGTGCAAGTGGCTGCCCCACCTGCGCCCGGGTGCCCCCGGCGACGTCGACCCGCCGCCCAGCCTGGTCCACGACCCGGCCGGCCTGGCGGCCATGGTCGGGGCCGAGGTCGAGGCGTTGCGCCGGGCCAGGGAGAGCGAGGGCACGGGCGCCCGAGGCGGGGCCTCGACGCCGGCCCGTCCCTGGCTCCTGATCGTGGCCGAGGGGGTGGTCCCCGGCCGAGAGGTGGTGGAGCCGCTGGGCCGGCCCGGGGCCGAGGGGGTGACATTGCTGATGCTGGTCGAGGCCCGTGAGCACGAGCCCGCCCGGGTGGACGCCAGGCTGTGGGTCGGCGGCGACGGCTCGCTCCGTCTCGAGCCCGACCCGGACGGAGGCGGGCCGGCCCGGGCCGACCGGGTGGGACCGCGGACCTGCGAGGCGCTGGCCCGCATCCTGGCCCCGCTGCGACCCGCGCCCGAGCCCCGGCGCCGGGCGCCCGCCGAGGGGCTGGACCTCCTGCCCCTGCTCGGGATCGACGACCCGGGGGCGGGCGAGACGCCCTGGCCGCCCCGGCCGCCGCACGGCCTGCTCCGGGTCCCGATCGGGGTCGAGGCCGGCGGCGACCCCCTCTTCCTGGACCTCAAGGAGGCGGCGCTAGGGGGCGACGGCCCCCACGGGATCGTGGTCGGCGCCACCGGCTCCGGCAAGAGCGAGCTGCTGCGGACGCTGGTCACCGGCCTGGCCCTCACCCACCCGCCGGAGCTGCTGGCCTTCGTGCTGGTGGACTTCAAGGGCGGGGCCGCCTTCGCCGACCTGGCCCAGCTGCCCCACGTCGCCGGTCTGATCACCAACCTGGCCGACGACCTGGCCATGGTCGACCGGATGCGGGAGGCGCTGTTCGGCGAGCAGCGCCGGCGTCAGGAGCTGCTGAGGAAGGCGGGCAACCTCGCCTCGCTCCGGGAGTACCACCGGCGACGCGAGAGCGGGGCCGACCTGGAGCCGCTCCCGTACCTCCTGATCATCGTCGACGAGTTCGCCGAGCTGCTCACCGCCAGGCCCGATTTCATCGACCTCTTCGTCGCCCTGGGTCGCCTGGGACGAAGCCTGGGGATGCACCTGCTGCTCGCCTCCCAGCAGCTGGAGGAAGGGCGCCTGCGGGGGCTGGAGGGCCACATCAGCTACCGCATCGCCCTGCGCACCTTCAGCCCCGCCGACAGTCGAGCCGCGATCGACACCGTCGATGCCTATCGGCTGCCTCGGCTGCCCGGCTCCGGCTACCTCAAGGCGGGGACCACCACCTACCAGCGCTTCCGGGCGGCACACGTCTCCCGCCCCCCCGAGCCGGCCCGGGCCGGCCCTGCCCGGGGCCTGCGCCCGCACACCCTGGAGGCGGCCGGCGGGGTTGCCGAGGCGGAGGGCCCGGCCCGAGGGAGGGGGGACGAGGTGCCCGGGGACGGCCGGCCCACAGTGCTGGAGACGGTGGTCCGGCGCCTGCGCGACGCCACCCCGGCCGTGCACCAGGTCTGGCTGCCGCCGCTCGAGCCCCGGGTCGGGCTGGGGCAACTGCTCGGCCCGACGGCCGAGGTCGCGGGCCGGGGCCTGACCGCCACCGGCTGGCCGGGGACCGGACGGCTGACGGTGCCGATCGGGCTGCTCGACCGGCCGGCCGAGCAGCGCCGGGACCTCCTGACCCTCGACCTCTCCGGCCCCGCCGGCCACGTGGCCGTGATCGGCGCCCCCCAGACCGGCAAGAGCACCCTGGTGAGGACCCTGGTGCTGGCGCTCGCCCTCACCCACACCCCCGCCGAGGTGCAGGTCTACGGCATCGACCTGGGCGGAGGCACCCTGGCCGCCCTGGAGGGCCTGCCCCACGTCGGCGGGATCGGTGACCGGCGCGAGCCGGAGCGGATCCGTCGCACCGTGCGCCAGCTCGCGGCCCTGCTCGAGGAGCGCGAGGCGCTCTTCCGGCGGCTGGGCATCGACTCGGCCGTGGCCATGCGCAACGCGCGGGCGACGGGAGCCGTGCCCGAGGGGCTGGCCGACGTCGTGCTCTGCGTCGACGGCTGGGCCTCCTTCCGCCAGGAGTTCGAGGAGCTGGAGGACATGGTGCGCACCATCGCCCTGCGCGGCCTCGGCTACGGCGTGCACCTGGTGCTGACCGCCGGCCACTGGATGGACGTGCGCCCGGCGCTGCTGGAGGCGATCGGGACCCGGCTCGAGCTCCGCCTCAACGACCCCGGGGAGTCCGCCGTCGACCGGCGAGCGGCGGAGAACGTGCCGGTGGGGGTGCCGGGGCGCGGCCTCACCGGGGAGGGGCTGCACTTCCAGGTGGCGCTCCCACGCCTCGACGGAAGCCTGGAGACGGCCGACCTGCAGACGGCCTTGGAGGGGCTGGTGGCCCGAGCCGCCGGCGCCTGGCCGGGACCGGCGGCGCCCCCGGTCCGGGTCCTGCCCGAGAGGGTCCTCTTCACCGACCTCCCCGGGCCCGGAGCGGACCGGGGACGTGGTGTCCCCATCGGCGTCTCCGAGCACGACCTGGGACCGGCCTACCTCGACCTGGGCGGCGGCGACCCCCACTGCCTGGTCTTCGGCGACGGCGAGACGGGCAAGACCACCCTGCTGCGCACCTTCCTGCTCGGCCTGGTGGCCCGGCACCCCCCCTCGCGGGCCCGGGTGCTCCTCCTGGACTACCGGCGAACGCTACTGGGGACGATCCCTCCCTCCCACCTGGCCGGGTACGCCGGCAACGCCGCCGCCGCGGCCGACCAAATACGGGAGCTGGTGGAGCTGCTCACGGCCCGGCTGCCCCCCGCGGACCTCACCGTGGAGGAGCTGCGCCAGCGCAGCTGGTGGAGCGGCCCCGAGGCGTACGTGGTGGTGGACGACTACGAGCTGGTCTCGGCCGGGGCCGAGAACCCGCTGCTGCCGCTGGTGGAGTACCTGGCCCAGGCCCGCGACGTGGGCCTGCACGTGATCCTGGCCCGGCGCACCGGAGGCGCCTCGCGGGCGCTCTTCGAGCCCCTGCTGATGGGGCTCAAAGACCTCAACAGCCAGGGGTTGCTCCTGGGCGGCGATCCCCAGGAGGGCCCGCTGCTGGGCGACCACCGCCCCGAGCCGCTCCCGGCCGGGCGCGCGCTCCAGGTCGTCCGCAACCAGGCCAGGCTGGTTCAGGTGGCCTGGTCGCCGGTATAGCCGTGGACGTCCCCGCCCCACCCCTGGACGACGACGATCGAGGTGGGATGGCCGTGGCCGCCCCTGGCCAGCGTCGCCCCCACCATGGCGGCCAGGCCGATCCCGAGCGCGAGCGCGGCCGCCACGGCCACCCCCCACCAGAGCCCGTGCCCCACCGGCCGGGACCGGGCCGAGCCGTGCAGCAGCGCCTCCAGCAGACGGCGCCGGCCCGCGGCCTCCAGCTCCAGGGCCTCGGCGTCGTCGAGCCGACGCTCGTCGAGGGTCTCCTCGTCGAGCCCCTCCTCGGCCGGGCTCGTCGGGGGAGCGGTGACCGGGGCACCGGGGGCTGGCCCACCGGCGGCCGAGGCCACCGCCCCGCGGCGGTCCGGGGGGACCGCCCCCTGCCGGAGGCGCTCGCGCAGCTCGCCCAGGAGTCGGAGCAGGTCGATGGGGTCGGGAGGGGTGGTCTCCGCCATGAGGACACTATGACGTCCTCGCGCCGGAGGTGAAGGGATGACCGAGGGCTTCTGCACGGTCACGGTGGTCGGCCCCGCCCGGCGGGCCGACCTCTGGCTACCGGTCGAGGTGCCGGTGGCGGAGCTGCTGCCGGTGCTGGTCGACCGGCTGGCCGACCGGCTGGCCGAGCCTGGGGCGCGGCGCTGGGCGCTGCTCCGCCTGGGCGGCGAGCGGCTGGACGAGGAGCGCGGCCTGGCCGAGCAGGGGGTGCTGGACGGAGCCATGCTCTTCCTCCGCGAGCTGACCGAGCCGCCGCCGTCGCCGGTGGTGGAGGACCTCCCCGAGTCGGTGGCGATCGCGGTCGAGGCCAGGCCCGGCCGCTGGACGCCGGAGGCGCGCTGCCGCTTGCTGCTGGGGGCGGCCGCGGTCTGGGCGGCCGGCGCCGCCGCCAGCGCCCTGGTCGACGCGCACCGGCTGGCCTGGGCCGCGACCGCGATCACCGCTCTGACCGCGGCCGCCGCCCTGGCCCGCTCCAGGGGGGAGGCGCTGGCCGCCGCCGTGCTCGGTCTGGCGGCCGTCCCCTCCTGGGCGGTGGCCGGCGCCGCCCTGGCCACCCAAGCCGGGCTCGCATCGCCCCTGGTGGGCGCCGGAGCGGCGGCCCTGATCGGCCTGATCGCGGCCTGGCGCACCTCGCCCGCCGCCGAGGGGCCGGCCTGGGCCGGGATGCTGCTGCTGGCGCCCACGCTCCCGGTCGGCGTCGTCCTCGACCTGCCGGCGGCGCCGGCCCTCACCCCGACCGCGGCGGCGGCCGTGCTCTCGGTGCTCTGGCTGGCGGTCGGCGACGGAGCGCCCAGGCTGGCGGCCCTGCTCTCCGGCCTGCCCCGGGCGGCGGTGGACACGGTCGCCTCGGTCTCCTGGGTTGGGGAGCGCGTCGACCGCGCCCATCGGCTCCTGGCCTGGATGCTGGCGGCGGTCTGGCTGGGGATCGCCGCCGCGATCGCGGCGCTGGCGGCCGCCCCTGGCCCCTTCGCCCCCGCGCTGGGGGCGGCGCTGGCGGTCGCCGCCGGGCTGCGGGCCCGGCGCTACCGGTTCAGGGCCCAGGTGCTCCCCCCGGCGCTGGTCGCCCTGCTCGGGGCCTCGCTGCTCACCCGGGCTCTGGAGCGGGCGCTCGGCCACGGGCTCCCCTTCCCCTTGCTGCTCACGGCCATGGCCCTGGCCTGGGCGGGGCTGGCCCTGGGCCTGCGCCGGGCCGATCCGGGATCGCCGCGCTGGAGGACCTACCTGGGCCGGCTGGAGCTGGCGGTCGACCTCACGCTGGTGCCGCTGGTGATGGCCGTGCTCGGGCTCTTCCAGCTCGCCGCCGACCTCGGCCACCGCCTGGCCTGAGCCACCACGGCCATTGTCCGCCTCCTGGTCTTGTCCCCGCCCGCGGTCGGCCGCATGCTCGGCCTCAGCCACCGATCGAACCCAGGGTTGTAGGAGGTTCAGGACCATGACCGGCGTTGGCGGCGGCTTCGACGTCGACCTCGACCAGCTGCGCAAGACCTCCCAGTACGTGCAGGGGCTGGTCCCGCAGATCAGGCAGCAGATGGCCAACCTCGACCGCACCATCCAGCAGATGCAGGCGACCTGGCGGGGCAACAAGGCCGGCAAGTTCCAGCAGCTCTACGCCACCTGGCAGCAGAACCACCGGCAGATGCAGCAGGCGCTCGACGGCATCGGCCTGCAGCTCCAGAAGAGCCACCAGGCCTACCTGCAGTCGGACGACGCCTGAGCTACTGGAGAGCGAGGAGATCCGAGGAGGAGTGATGCCATGGGCGTTCTGAAGGTCAACTTCGCCACCATGGGTGAGGGCGTGGAGGCGCTCCAGCGGCACTGGAGCCAGCTCCAGGCGCACTTCGCCGACCTGGACGCCAACGTCCAGCAGCTGATGCAGGTCTGG
>DASRBU010000115.1:0-14254 GCA_035653475.1 Candidatus Dormiibacterota bacterium
GGACGGGTTCATCTGGTGGCCGCTGCGCAGCCTGTACGCCTGGGCGCACGGCCACGGCCAGAGCGAGCGCGAGCGCGAGCGCGAGGCCCTGCTCCGGCAGACGGCCGAGACGTACGGCGTCTACCAGCTGCCGCTGGTGGAGGCCGTGCGCAGCGGCGTGCTCGGTGAGGTCGGGGTCACGCCCGACCAGATCCGCAGGATCGCGGCGCGGCTCCCCTAGTCCGGACGACCCGGACGTGCGGCCGGCGGGGCCGGCGGGTGACGCCTACCCGCCGGCGGCACGGGCCGCGGCGCCTACCATGGGTCGATGGCCGCGGAGCCGGCGTTCGTGCGGGACCTCGCCCCCATCGTCCACCGCTGGGGGTACCTGGCGGTCTTCGGCACCGTGTTCCTGGAGGATTTCGGGCTGCCGCTGCCGGGCGAGACCATGCTCATCACCGCCGGGGTGCTGGCCGGGCTGGGCCAGCTCAGCATCGTGCCCCTCCTGCCCGTGGCCTGGACGGCGGCGGTGCTGGGCGACAACGTCGGCTATGCGATCGGGCTCATCGGCGGGCGGCGGCTGGTGCTGCGCTGGGGCCGCTACGTGCTCGTGACCCCGGAGCGACTCCAGACCATCGAACAGTTCTTCGGCCGCCACGGCGGCAAGGTGGTCCTGGTCGCCCGCTTCCTGGAGGGCTTGCGGCAGCTGAACGGCGTGGTGGCCGGCCTCTCCGGCATGCCCTGGCGTCGCTTCCTCCTCTTCAACGCCATCGGCGCCGCCCTGTGGGTCTGCGCCTGGGGGCTGCTGGGGGACCTCGCCGGGGCCCACCTGGCGGCGGTCTACGCCGCCCTGGGCCGGGTCGAGCTGGTCCTCGTGATCGCCCTGGCCACCGCCCTGCTCGCCGCCCTGGGCGTCCGTCGCCTCCGCCGACGGCCTCCCCAGCGGTGAGCTGCCCGTCGGCGCTCAGACGGACATCCGGGCGGTCCACCGCGCCGAGCGGCGGCCCAGCAGGCGGCCGACCAGGATCAGGGCCAGCAGCACCACCAGGGTGACGGCGGCGGCGGCGTTGGCCAGCTGGTGCATCTGAGCCGAGGGGAGCTGGATGTCGGTGTAGACGACGTAGGTCAGGTAGCCGACGGGGTGGTGCAGGAGCGAGGGAGCGGGGTTGGCGTCGGAGAAGCCGGCGGTGTAGAGCAGGGGGGCGGTCTCGCCGGTCGAGATGGCGAGCGCGACCACGACGCCGTTGACGATCCCGGGCAGGGCCGGTGGCAACAGCACCCGGCGCAGGGTGGTGGTGACCGGAAGCCCCAGCGCCCGGGCGCCGTCGCGCAGGCCGGTGGGCACCTGGCGCAGCGCCACCTCGGTGCTCTTCACCACGTAGGGAGTGATCAGGGCGGAGAGGGCGAGGACGGCGGCCAGCAACGAGTACCCCCAGTGGAAGCGCACCACCAGGAGCACGTAGCCCGCATAGCCGACCACGATCGAAGGCACCCCGGCCAGGACCTCGGGGAAGAGCCGGACGGTCGAGGCCAGGCGTCGGCCGGCGAACTCCGAGAGGTAGACGCCGGCGCCGACCCCGACCGGGGCCGCGATCACGAGCACGCCCAGGTCCAGGACCAGGGTGCCGAGGATCGCGTTCTGGAGGCCGAGATGGGCGGTGTCGTCGGCCAGGAGCCGGACGTCGAGCAGCGGCAGCGCGCTCCGCAGTAGCCCGACCACGATCCAGACCGCCGGGACCACGATCACGGCCAGCCCGAGGGCACAGAGGGACCAGAAGCCCAGGTCGCTGAGGCGCCTCCACGTCGTGCGCACGTTCAGAACCCCCGTCCCACCGGCAGCGGCACGCCGACGGTGCGGCGCACGATCCGTCGGCCGATCCAGTTGGTGAGCAGGGTGATGGCGAGCAGGACCAGCCCGGCCTCGGCCAGCGCCGACACCCCCATCCCGGTGGCGTCGGTGAGGGCGGCGTCGAGCATGGCCGCGATCGTGGCCGCGATGGTGGTGGTGGGGGCGTAGAGGTCGTAGGGGAAGATGTTGAGGGCGTTGCCGCTGACCATGAGGACGGCCATGGTCTCGCCCAACGCCCGCGCCCAGCCGAGGAGGGCGGCGGCCACGACGCCGTTGCGCACGAAGGGCAGCGTCACCACGCGTACGACCTCGAAGTGGGTCATGCCCAGGGCCAGAGCGGCCTCCTTGTGGAGCACGGGAACCGTGCGCAAGAGGTCGCGCGTGACCGCGGCGACGATGGGCACGATCATCACCGCCAGCACCAGGGAGGCGGTGAGCAGCCCCTGGCCGTTGCCCACCGGTCCCTTCAGGAAGGGGACGAGGACACCCAGCCGGGCCAGCTCCGGGTAGACGTGCCGGGCCAGCAACGGCCCCAGGACCAGGAGCCCCCAGAGGCCGAAGACCACGCTGGGGATGCCGGCCAGCAGCTCCAGGAAGAGCGAGAGCCCACCCTGCAGCCGACGCGGGACCCGCTCGACCAGGGCCAGGACGCCGCCCACGGCGACCGGCAGCGCCACCACCAGCGCGATCACCGAAGTGAGCAGCGTGCCCACGATCAGGGGCGCGGCGCCGTAGCTGGCGTGAGCGGGAGCCGCCACCCCGTGGTGGACGGTGGGGGCTCCGCCGTAGAGGTTCCCGAAGCTGAAGACCCTGCCGGTGAAGAAGTCCGGGCCGCTGAACCTGATCGCGGGCAGGGCGCCGACCAGCAGGGTGCCGGCCACCACCAGGAGCATCGACGGCGGCACCAGGGCGGCAGCCAGGCAGAGCGCCCGCAGTCCCTGCTCGACGGTCGACCGCCCGGTGAGTCGGGCGCGGACCCGGCCCGGGAAGGCCGGCGCGCGCGGAGCCCGGGGACCGGCGAGGACGCCGACCCCCGAGGTTCCAGACCGACTGCGGGATCCCTTTGGTCGCTTCTCTGAATTAGCCACTGATCCTGGCGATGGCCGCCTTCACCTTGGGGATCACGGTCGAAGGAAGAGCCACGAAGTTGACCGCCGCGAGGTTGGTGCTGGAAGCACCCTTGCTCGGGTCAATAGCCCAGGTGAGGAAGGTGCGCAGTGCCAGAGCCACCTGCGGGTCGCTCTGATGCTCCTTCACCATGAGGTACTCATAGTTGACGATCGGATAACTCTGAGCCCCAGGTGCGTAGATCAACGACGCCCGCAAGTCATTAGGAATGGTTGCGGCACTGGCGTTGACCGCTGCGGTGACGGTCTGCTGGGTCGGCTTGACAAAGTTGCCAGCCTTGTTCTGGAGGAGCACTTCGCCCAACCCTTGTTGGAGGGCAGTGTTCTCGACGCTCACTCCAATGTAAGCCACACAGCCAGGTGTCTGCTTGCACACTTGAACCATACCGGGGTTGCCATTGGCAGTAAGCTCACCGGGTACAGCTGGCCAGGTGATGGTGGTTCCAAAGCCAGGGCCATTCTGCCAGGCACGGCTAGTGGCACTCAGCAGGGACGTGAAGATGAAAGTGTCGCCCGAGGACTCCACTCGACGTACGGGCACGATCGTGCTGGCAGGCAAGTCGTGGATGTCGGGATTGAGCTTGGCGATAGCTGGATCGTTCCACTTCGTGATCTTGCCCATGTAGATGTCAGCCAGCACGCTCCCGGTCAGGCGCAGGTTGTCGATTCCTGGCAGATTGTAATTGATGGCCTGGGCCGAGATCGCGATCGGGATGTTGAGCAGATCGGGATTCTGTCGAGCTTGAGCATCGCTCAAGTAGGCATCGGAACCGCCCAGTTGGACGGTGCCGGCGATGGCGTCGCTGATGCCCTTGCCCGAGCCCCCGCCGGAGGGAGCTAGTTTGATGTTGGGGTAGTCAGCCTGGAGCGGCTCAACCATCTTCTGGAGATAGGGCAAGACCAACGTAGAGCCAGATTCCTGCAAGGTTACAGGTTGAGTGGGGTTGCCGGTAGCAACTGCCTGCGGCCTTGGAGTAGACGACCTAGGAACCGAACTGCTTGTACCTGAGCTGCCGCCACAGGCGGCAACGGCCAGCGCTCCTAGAATGACTAGGGTCGTCAGGCGCGCCAGGACGCTGGTGTTCATGGTCTTCGTTTCCCTCCTCTCGTACGCAATCCTGGATTCGACAGAGTGAGGCGCAGCCTCACACCCAACCCGCCTCACCGGCGAGGTACCGACGGCTACGGGGGTCAGATGGCTGCTCGAAGAACGTGGCGCGATCCGAGAGCTCCACCCGCTCGCCGTCGAGAAGGAAGAGGACCCGGTCGGCCAGGCGGCGCACCTGGCCCAGGTTGTGCGACACCAGGATCACCGTCACGCGCTGGCTCAGACGACGGATCAGCCCCTCGATCTGGCCGGTCGTGCCCGGGTCCAGGGAGGAGGTGGGCTCGTCCAGGAGGAGGACCTCGGGGCGCACCGACAGCGCCCGGGCCAGGCACAGGAGCTGCTGCTGACCACCCGACAGGGAGAAGGGCGAGTCCCCGAGCCGGTCCTTCACCGCCGGCCAGAGCCCCACCTCGTGCAGCAGGCGCTCGCCCAGCTCGCGCAGCCGCCCCCTGGGCACCAGCCCGTGCACGCGCGGCCCGATGGTGACGTTCTCGATGATGCTGCGCGGGAAGGGGTTGGGCCGCTGGAAGAGCATCCCCACCCGGCGCCGCAGCTCGCGCACGTCCTCGATCTCGCGGTAGACGTCACGGCCGCCCAGCTCCACCCGCCCCTGGACCCGGATGCTGCCGTCGCCGTCGTGGAGGCGGTTGAGGGTGCGGAGCAGCGTGGTCTTACCACAACCGGTGGGACCGACCACGGCGGTCACCCGGCAGCAGGCGAAGTCGGCGTCGACGCCCCGGAGCAGCTCCCGGCTCCCGGCCCGAACCCGCAGCCCCCGCACCGCCATGGCCGGCTCGACCTCGAGCCGGGGGAGCTCGATCGTCGAGAGCCCCGTCGCGCTCACGCCCCGAGCCTACGGCCGGGCCGATTAAGGGCCGGCTTCCCGGGGGTTAAGGCCAAGGGAAGGCCTCGGCCCGATCGGTGCTGGCCCCGACCGGGTCTCGGGCTCCCCACCTGCTCGAGCGGTCCCGTTCGGTGGACGATTGGGAATGTGGTGCGCGCGGTGCTCTTCGACTACGGCCTGACCCTGGTCACCTTCTCCTTCCCCCGCCGCGAGCTGCTGGCGGCGCTGGAGGAGGTGCGGCCCTGGCTAGGGCCGCGGGCGCCCGCGGCGGCGACGCTGCTGCGCGAGGTGCTGGAGCCACTGGACGCCGGCCTCCCCACCCTCGGCGAGGACGAGATCGACTACCTCGACTACTTCGCCCGGGGCTGGCGGCGGGCCGGGTTCGACCTGCCCCGCGACACCCTGTACCGCATCCTCGATCGAGAGCAACGCTGCTGGGACGAGGCCGCCCGCCTGGCCCCGGACGCGATCGCGACCCTGGAGGCGCTGCGCGGCCGCGGCCTGGGGCTCGGCATCGCCTCCAACGCCCCCTTTCCCCCCGAGATGCTGCACCGCCAGCTGCGTCGGCTGGGCCTGGCCGAGCGGGTGGACGCGGCCATCTTCTCTTCCGAGGTCGGGCGCCGCAAGCCCGCCCCCGAGCTCTACCGCACCGCTCTCCAGCGCCTGGGGGTGGCCCCGGAGGAGGCGCTCTACGTCGGCGACCGCCCGCTCGAGGACTACGAGGGACCGCGCCGCCTGGGCATGCGGGCGGTGCTGTGCACGGCCCTGGCCCGGGAGCCGGCGCCGGCGGGAGTGCCGACGATCGCCCACCTCGGGGACCTGGTGGGATGCCTGGATCAGGGGCTGGCGAGGTGAGATCGGACCAGAGGCGGCCGGTCCGCCGGCGCCCCGGCCGCCTCTGGCTCTTCTTCTGGGGCAAGAAGCGGCGCGGGTTCCCCGGGCTGCTCGTGGGCCTGCTGGTCGTCGCGCTCGGTCTCGCCCTCCTCTTCCGGTTGCCCGGCGGCCCCCAGCTCAGCCGCTACGCCGGCCTCCTCACCATCGCCGTCCTGATCATCCTGATCCTGACCTCCCTCGTGCTGGTGGTCGTCGCCGCGATCCGGCCGCCGCGGCGCGGGAGGCGATGAGGACCGCCGCCGCCCCCGCCCCGACCCCGTTGTCGATGTTGACCACCAGCAGCCCGGTGCTGCACGACTGCAGCATGGTGAGCAGGGCTCCTCGTCCCCCGCCCCCGGCGCCGTAGCCGACGCTCACCGGCAGCCCGATCACCGGCACCTGGACCAGCCCGGCGACCACGCCCGGCAGCACGCCGTCCATCCCCGCCGCCACCACCAGCACGTCCGGGTCCCAGGCCATGATCTCGGCCAGGGGGCCGATCAGGCGGTGCAGGCCGGCCACCCCCAGATCGGCCTCCAGGCGCGCCTCCAGCCCGCAGGCCTCGACCACCATGCGGACCTCCTCGGCCGCGGTCAGGTCCGAGCTGCCGGCGGTGAGCACCCCGACCCGGCCTCCCCGCGGCTCGGGCTGGAACCCGGGCCTGAGCACGCGGGCCGCGGCCCCGTAGGGGACGATTTCCATGCCGGCGTCGACCCCCTGCCGTTCCAACTCCCGCCGGTGCTCGGGGCCGAGGCGGCTCACCAGCCCCTGGCCCTGCTCCCGGGCCAGGGCCACGGTGAGGCGGGCGGCGTCCTCGGGCGCCTTGGCCTCCGCCATCACCACCTCGGGCAGGCCCCGCCGATCGACCCGACCCAGGTCCAACCGGGCCCGTCCCCCCAGTTCCTCGAGCTGGACCCGGCGGAGCTCGGCCTCCGCTTCCTCGGGGCTCAGCTCGCCCGCCAGCAGCCGGCCCAGGACCTCCTGGATCACCCGGCCCCCCCGTCGCCGGTTACCGTCACCCACAGCTCCCGCTGGCGCGGTCCATCGAACTCGCAGAGGAAGACGGCCTGCCAGCGGCCGAGCCGCAGCCGGCCCCCGGTGATCGGGATCGTCACCCCGCAGCCCACCAGCGCCGTCTTGACGTGGGCGTCGCTGTTGCCCTCGGCGTGGGCGTAGGTTCCCTCTCGGGGAACCAGCCGGGCCAGCACCGTGACCGCGTCCCGGGCCACGGCCGGGTCCCATCCCTCCTGGACGGTGACGCCGCAGGTGGTGTGGGGTGAGTAGACCCCGCAGAGGCCCTCGCGCACCCCGCTCCTCTCCACCGCCCGGCGCACCGGTTCGGTCACGTCCACCAGCTGCTCACGCTCCCGGGTGGCGACGGCGATGGTCTCGGTGCGGGTCACGGCCGCCCCTCGCCCCCGGCCGCCCGGCCCCTTCGCACGCTCGCGGCCGGCCCCCGGCTCACGGCGCCATCGCCGCCAGGCGGCGGCGCATCCGCTCCCAGTGGGAGCCCGGCCAGTACACCCGTCCACAGCCCGGGCACTGGGTGAAGCGGCGCTGGCGCTCGCGGACCCGGGGCGGCAGACGATGGGCGACCTCGTCGGCCGACCTCGGCACCAGCTCCAGGTTGCACTCCAGGCACCGGGTCAGGGCCAGGTCCAGGGAGAGGCCCAGCTCCCGCGCCACCTGGCGCAGCTGCCCGCCCAGGTCCCCGTCGCGGAGGAGGATGGCGCGGACCTCGCCACCGACCACCGCCCGGCGCCGCATCAGCTCCTGGTCGCGGGTGAGCAGGACCCGTCCCTCGGCCCGCGCCCTGGCCACCAGCCCCGAATCGGGCAGCCGGGGCTCGTAGTCGGCGTCGTAGCCGAGCGCCCGCAGCCAGCGGCCGAGGCGGCCCACGTTGGCGTCGGCGAGGAATCGGAGCACTCTGGCCGAATTGTAGGATCGGTCCATGGCGGATCTCGGGACCAGGTTGATGGAGCGACTGCGCCGGGAGGCCACTGGCTGCCACTCGTGGTCCAACCGGCCCGGCGACGTGTACGCCGAGCACAGCCACCCCTACGAGAAGATCCTGTACTGCGTGGCGGGGTCGATCTCCTTCACCCTTCGCGACCGCACCATCCACCTGCGGCCGGGCGACCGGATGGTGCTGCCGCCGGGCACGGTTCACGGCGCCGTGGTGGGCCCGGAGGGCGTGACCTGCATCGAAGGCCGCGGCGGTAACATGCAAGCGCGATGAGGATCATCGACTTCATCCGGGACCGCGCCCGGTACTACCGCTGCCCGGTGTGCAACCGGGGGCTGGAGGACTGCCAGGTGCGGCTCCTGCAGCACGCCGGCGACCGCTACACGGTGCAGGTGACCTGTGCCAGCTGCCGGGTGCAGTTCGTGGTCATCCTGGTCGTCCAGGGGGACGGGCTGGAGGCCACGGAAGAGGCGGCGTTCGAGCCCCCGGCCGCGACCGAGAGGGAGCCCATCCAGGCCGACGAGGTGCTGGACGTCCACCTCCTGCTGCGGGACTTCAAGGGCCGGCTCACCGACCTCTTCCGCCAGCCGTCCGCCGGCCGCCGTTAGGCCAGGGTGGGCGGCCCCCGGGTCTACCTGGACGACGCCGGCGGCGCGCCGCTCCTGGAGAGCGCACGGCTGGCCCGCGACCGCGCCCCCATCGGCAACCCCGCCAGCCCGCACGCGGAGGGGCGGGCGGCCCGCGCCGCCCTCGACGCGGCCCGCGATCGCGCCGCCGCCGCCCTCGGGGTGGCCTCCCGTGAGGTGGTCTTCTGCTCGGGCGGCACCGAGGCCGTCAACCTGGCCCTGCTCGGCGCCGGCCGGCGGCTCGCGCCCGGCCGCTCGGTCGTCACCTGGAGGTCGGAGCACCAGTCCGTGCTCGGCGCCGTCCGCCGGCTGCAGCTGGAGGGGAGGCGGGTACGCCTGCTGGAGGTCGACCGCCTCGGCTTCGCCGACCCGGACGCCATCCCCGACGACGCCGGGCTGATCTCCCTCGGGCTCGCCAACAACGAGGTGGGGACGCTCCAGCCGGTGGCCGAGGTGGCCCGCCGGGCCCGGGAGCTGGAGGCCTGGCTGCACCTCGACTGCTGCCAGGGCCCGCGCTGGGTCCGGCCGCCCCTGGAGCTGGCCGACCTCGCCTCCTTCTCCGGTCACAAGCTGGGCGCGGGCGCGGGCGGCCTGCTGGTGGTGCGCGGGGAGGTGCGGCTGGAGCCGCTGGTCTACGGCGGTCCCCAGGAGTGGGGCCACCGCCCCGGTCGGGAGGACGTGCCCGCGGCGGCCGCGGTGGCCGCTGCCCTGGAGGTCTGCGCCACCGAGCGAGAGGCGCGGGCGGCGGCGGTGCGCCCCCTGGCCGAGAGGCTGCGCCGGGCGCTGGCCGAGCGCGGAGCCAGGCTCACGGGCGGGGAGCCGCGGCTGCCGAACTTCGCCACCGCCGTCTTCCCTGGCCTGCGGGGCGAGGACCTGCTGATGCGGCTCGACCTGGCCGGGATCGCGGCCTCGAGCGGATCGGCCTGCGCCTCCGGCTCCCTGGACCCCTCCCACGTCCTGCTGGCCATGGGCTACTCGCTCGAGGAGTCGCTCGGGGGCCTGCGCCTCACCGCCGGCTACGAGACCACAGCCGGGGAGGTGGAGCGAGCGGTGGCGGCCCTGGAGCGGCTTCCGGTGGTGAGCGGCCATGCCGCGGGTCGAGGCTGAGCTGGCCGCCCGCCTGGAGCGGGGCGAGGAGGTGCTGCTGGCGACGGTCATCGCCCTGGACGGGGAGCCGCCCTCGCGCCCCGGCGCCAAGGCCCTCTTCGACGCCGACGGGCAGATCGCGGGCACGCTCGGCTGCTCCGAGTTCGACGCCCAGGCCCGGCGGGAGGTGGCGGACCTCCTCGCCGCCGGCGCCCCCGCCCTGCGCTCCTTCGCCCACGACCTGGGCTCGATCCAGGTCTACCTGGAGCCGTACCCGCGCCGGCCGCTGCTGGTCGTGCTGGCCGACACGCCCGTGGCCCGGGCCCTCCGCAGCTGGGCGCCGGAGGTCGGCTTCGAGGTGGCCACCGCCCTCCCCGCCCGACCCTGGCCGGGAGGGCTGTTCGTGGTCCACACCGACCACGACGCACCTGACCTGGTGGACAGCCTGGAACGGATCTTCGCCCTCCAACCCACCTACGTGGGCCTGGTGGGGAGCCGGCGCCACACCGGCCACCACCTGGAGGCGCTGCGCGCCCGTGGCTTCCCCGAGGAGCGTCTGGCCCGGATCCAGACTCCGGTCGGGCTCGACATCGGTGCCCGGACGCCCGAGGAGATCGCGCTCTCCATCCTGGCCGGCCTGGTGGCCGTCCGCCACGGGGCGAGCGGCGGCTGGAAGGACCGAGGCTGAGGCGGGCCAGCCGGAGGGAAGGCAACCCGGGCCCGGCGGGGCGGCAGGGTAAGGAGGAGAGGCCGGCCGCCGGGCCGGAGCCCGCCGCCCTACCCGGCCGCCCGCTCCCCGGGCTCCGGGCCGAGCACCTCGACCGCCAGCAGGTCCTGGAGCGTCTCCCGCCGCCGGATCACCCGCGCCCGGCCCCGGTCCACCATCACCGCCGCTGGCCGGGGTACGCCGTTGTAGTTGCTGGCCATGGCCAGGCAGTAGGCACCGGCGGCCGGGATGCAGACCACGTCGCCAGGGCTCGGCCGGGGCAGGCGGACGTCGGCGACCAGCACGTCGGTGGACTCGCAGTACTTACCGGCGATGGTGACCGGGCCCCCCGGCTCCCCCTGCGGGTCCGAGGCCAGCAGGGCCTCGTACCGCGCCCCGTAGAGCCGGGGACGGAGGTTGTCACCCATGCCCCCGTCCACCGCCACGTAGGTCCGTACCCCAGGGATCTCCTTGATCGAGCCGACGGTGTACAGCGCCACCCCCGCCGGCCCGGCGATGGCCCGGCCCGGCTCCACCGCCAGCCGCGGCACCCGCAGCCGGCGGCGGCCGGCGCCTCCCTCCAGGGCCGCCCAGACCGTCTCCACGAAACGCCCGGGCGAGGGCGGCTCGTCGTCGCGGGTGTAGGCGATGCCCAGGCCCCCTCCCGCCGACAGCCGCTCGGGCTCGAAGCCCAGATCGCGGCGCAGCTCGACCATCAGGTCGAGCACGATCTCCATCGCCGTCACGTAGGGGGCCAGATCGAGGATCTGGGAGCCGATGTGGAAATGGAGGCCGGTCAGGCGCACGCGATCGTGGGAGAGGGCCTGCTCGACCCCGGCTCGGGCGGCCCCCGACTCCACCGAGAAGCCGAACTTGGAGTCCAGCTGGCCGGTGGCGATGAAGCGGTGGGTGTCGGGCCGAACGCCGGGCGAGACCCGCACCTGGCAGCGGATGCGGCGGCCGGCCGGGATCACGCGCCGGAGCAGGTCGAAGTCATGGAAGCCGTCCAGCACCAGGGTGGCCCCGCACTCCCAGGCCGCGGCCACGTCCTCGGGGCTCTTGTTGTTGCCCAGGAGGTAGAGCCGGTCCCCCCGGTATCCGGCCGCCAGGGCGAGGGAGAGCTCGCCTGCCGAGACCACGTCCAGGCCCAGGCCCTCGGAGGCCACCACGCGCAGGAACCCCGGGCTGGCGAAGGCCTTGGCCGAATAGAGCACCTCACCCCGATCGCCCATGGCCGAGGTGAAGGCCCGGCAGCGGTCGCGCACCGTCGCCTCGTCGTAGACGTACAGCGGGGTCCCGTGGGAGCGGGCCAGCTCGACCAGGTCGCAACCGCCGACCTCGAGGTGGCCCCGCCCGTTGACCCGGGCCGTCGCCGGGAGCACGCGGGCGAGGGTGCCCAGAGCCGTCACCTCCGCCCCGGGCCGCCGGTCGGTCGGGGGGCGTCGGCCGCGCCTACCGTCCGCAGGCGCAGGCCCCGCCGCAGGCGCAGCCGCCCGGGCCGGCTCCCGTCCCCTCCCCGGGCTCGGCGCCGATGGCGGCGAAGCTGGAGACCATGATCCTGGTCTCGGCCGAGTCGCAGGAGGGGCAGGCGTGGGGAGCCTCTCGCCCCGCGTACGAGGTCAGCACCTCGAAGGTGCGATCGCAGGCCTGGCAACGATACTCGTAGATCGGCACGACCATGCATTCTAAGATCGCCGAGTACGCTCGGATGCTGTCCTCCTGGCCCGGCCTGATCGCGGGGCCGCCCCTGCCCCTGATCGAGGACAGCCTGGTGCTGCTCGACCACCTGGGCGAGGCTGGCTCCCTGATCGACGTGGGCTCCGGCGGGGGCATGCCCGGCATCCCGCTCAAGATCGTCCGGCCCGAGCTCCGGGTCACCCTGCTGGAGGCCGATCGCCGCAAGGGCGCCTTCCTGGTCCACGCCGCCGCCCGCCTCGGCCTGGAGCTGGAGGTGGTGGTGGAGCGAGCCGAGACCGCCGCCCGCGGCCGCCTGCGCGAGGCCTTCGACCTCGCCGTCAGCCGGGCGCTGGCCCCCATGCCGGTGCTGGCCGAGCTCTGCCTCCCCTTCGTGCGCCCGGGCGGGCGGCTGCTGGCCATGAAGGTCGAGGTCGAGCCGGCCGCGGGCGCCATCTCACGCCTGGGGGGTGGGGAGCCGCTGGTCGTGCCCGCCCCCAGCCCGGCCCGGGAGCGGGGCCTGGTGGTGGTGGTGCCCAAGCTGCTGCCCACGCCTGCGGCCTACCCACGGCGTCCCGGCCTGCCCTCCCGCCGCCCCCTGCGCTGATCGCCGGCCGGCCCTCTCCCCCCGCCGCCCGGTGGCGGTTAAGCTGTAGTCGTGGCAACGACGGTCACGTCGGCCGACCGCCTGGTGATCGCCGGCACCGAGCTGCGCTCGCGCCTCTTCGTCGGCACCGGCAAGTACCGCAACGACGAGGAGATGCTGGCGGCCCTGGAGGCCTCCGGCTGCGAGCTGGTCACGGTGGCGCTGCGCCGGCTCGACCTCGACGACCCCCACCGCCGCACCATCCTCGACGTCATCGATTGGACGCGTTACCGCATCCTCCCCAACACCGCGGGCTGCCAGACGGCGGAGGAGGCCATCCGCATCGCCCGGCTGGCGCGCTCGATGGAGCTCTCCACCTGGGTCAAGCTCGAGGTCATCCCCGACCCCCGGTACCTGCTGCCCGATCCCGTGGAGACCTTGCGGGCGGCCGAGACCCTGGTCGCTGAGGGCTTCGTGGTCCTCCCCTACATCAACGCCGACCCGATCCTGGCCCGCCGGCTGGAGGAGGTGGGCTGCGCGACCGTGATGCCGCTGGGCTCCCCCATCGGCTCGGGGCAGGGTCTGGTGACCCGGGAGCAGATCGAGGTGATCATCGAGAACGCCGGGGTCCCGGTCGTGGTGGACGCCGGGATCGGCGCCCCCAGCGACGCGGCGCTGGCCATGGAGCTGGGGGCCGACGCGGTGCTGGTCAACACCGCCATCGCCCGGGCCCAGCGACCGGCCCTGATGGCGGAGGCCATGCGGCGCGCGGTCGAGGCCGGGCGCCAGGGCTTCCTGGCCGGTCGCATCCCCCGCCTGCCGCACGCCTCGGCCAGCTCGCCCACCACCGGGGTCTCGCCCTCCGGCGCGCGGAGCTAGCGCTGCCCGCCCTGAGTCTGCCCGTGGCCATGGCCCTGGTGCCGGACGCCGCCGCCGGCCTGCGTGCCGCGCGGCGCGGGGCGACCATCCTGCAGCTGAGGGACCCGGCCGCCACCGTGCGGACGCAGGAGCGAGAGGCCGAGCGCCTGGTCGCCGCCTCGCCGGTGCCGGTGCTGATCAACGCCAGGGCGGACCTGGCCCTGGCCGTGGGCGCGGCCGGCGTCCACCTGCCCGAACGCGACCTCCCCGTGGCGGGGGCGCGGCGGCTCCTGGGGCGAGACCGACTGGTGGGCCGTTCCGTGCACTCGGTGGCGGCGGCCCGCCAGGCGGAAGACGAGGGCGCGGACTACGTCGTCTTCGGCCCCGTCTTCCCGACCGCCTCCCACCCCGGGCGGGAGCCGGCCGGCCTGGAGGCGCTGCGGGAGGTGGTGCGGGCGGTGCGCATCCCGGTGCTGGCCATCGGCGGCCTCGATCCCGAGCGGGCCGCGGTCTGCCGGGCCGCCGGCGCCGGCGGCTTCGCCGCCATCGGCCACTTCCTGGCCGACCGGGACCGGGGGTGAGGCCGTGATCCGCCTCCGCGTCAACGGCAAGACGGTGGAGCTGCCCGGCCCCACCCGGCTCTCGGCCTACCTCGAAGGCCTGGGCGTCGATCCGCGCGCGGTCGCGGTCGAGGTCAACGGCGAGATCCTGAGCCGGGATCGGTACGGCGAGCGCGTCCTCCAGGAGGGGGACGTGGTGGAGATCGTGCGCATGGTGGGCGGCGGTTCCGCCCGGCCGCCCCGGGGGGCGAAGGCCGGTGGGAGCGGTCAGGAGGTGAGCTTCGCCTCCAGCTGCCGCCACAGCTCCGGCGCGCCGCCGTCGTAGCCCAGGGCCCAGATGCCGAGCCCGCGGAGGTGGTTCTGGACCACGAGGTCCGCTTTCAGTCCCAGCGAGCGCTCGTCGTCGAAGTAG
>DASRBU010000116.1:0-5408 GCA_035653475.1 Candidatus Dormiibacterota bacterium
CGCCGGCTACTCGAGCGGATCGGCCCTGGGGCCGCTGGTCGGCGCGGCCCTGGGCCCTCCCCTCAGCTGGACGGTCCTCGGCGCCTGCTCGCTGGCCGGGCTGGCCCTGCTGGCCGTCCGGAGGCGGGCGACGGGCGGGGCGTCCGAGGGCTCGGGCGAGTCGTCCGCGGCCTGATCGAGGACCGGGACCGGGTTCGGTGGTAGGGTATGCACGCATGCTCGAGTCGGCGGATCGGGTGCTGCGGGTGCTCGAAGCCTTCAGCCCCACCAAGCGAGACCTCACCCTCTCCGAGATCGCGGACCAGCTCAACCTGCCCCGGAGCTCGGTCCATCGACTGCTCGCGGTCCTCATCGCCCACGGGTTCGTCGAGCGCGATACGGCCACGCGCCGGTACCGACTGGGGATCCGGCTCTTCGAGATCGGGTCCATCGTCATCCACCAGCGAGGCCTGCACTCGGCCGCCCACCCGGTGGTGGAGGAGCTCTCCGTGAGCACGGGAGAGACCTGCCACCTGGCCGTGCTCTCCGGCATCGAGGCCGTCTACGTGTACAAGATCGAGGGAGCCTCCAGCATCATCATGTCCTCGCGGGTCGGAGGTCGTGCTCCCGCCCACTGCACCAGCATCGGCAAGGTGCTCCTGGCCTGGAGCGGCCACGACGTCCTGGAGCAGGTGGTGGGCGGCGGCCTGCGGCCCTTCACGCCCAACACGATCACGGACCCGGGGCAGCTGGAGGCGGAGCTGGAGCGGGTCCGGGCCCAGGGCTACGCCGTCGACGTCGAGGAGTACGAGCGCGGCTTGTGCTGTATCGCCGCCCCGGTGCGCGACCACTCCGGGGGCGTGATCGCGGCCCTGGGGCTGGCCGGCCCCCGCAGCCGCCTGGGCAACCGGCGCCTGGCCGAGCTGGCCGGTCCGGTGAGGACGGCCGCGGACGCGGTCTCCCGCAACCTCGGCTACATCCCCGCCGCCGTGGTGGCCGGGAGCTGACCCGGCCCGTGCGCGCCGACCTGGGGACCTTCGCCCACGGACAGTTCCGGACCGATTACGAAGACCGGCCGGACCTTCAGGCCCTGCGGGAGCGGCGGGTGGAACGGGCCCGTGCGGCCATGGCCGATCGGGGCCTGGACGCCCTGCTGTGCTGGAAGGACGAGAACGTCCGCTACCTGACCGGGCTCCGCGCCCAGATCATCGCCGGCAAGAGCGCGCTGCTGAACGGCTGCCTCCTGCTCCCGGATCGGGCCCCGATCCTGCTCGCCTCCGGGGGCGAGGTGCAACGGGCCAGGGTGGTGATGCCCTGGGTCGAGGAGATCCACGTGGTGCCGATCATGGAGGCGAGGGGCCTGGTGCGCGGCGCGGTAGAGCGCACCCTGAGGCCGATCCTCGAACGCCACGGCCTGACCCGGGGTCGGCTGGGCCTGGACGAGTCCGGCTACTGCCTGGTGGAGGCGCTACGCGAGCTGCTCCCGGAGCTGGAGCTGTGCGATGGGGACGCCGCCATGCAGGCGGCTCGCCTGATCAAGCTCCCGGAGGAGGTGGCGCTCATGGAGGAGGCCAGTGCCATCGCCGAGGCCGTGACCCGGGCCGCCATCGAGGCCGTGGCCCCGGGGATGCGCGAGACCGAGGTGGTGGCCGAGGCCATGCGCGCGCTCTTCCGCCTGGGAGGCGAGTACGCCCACGTGATGACCCCCTTCGTGGCCTCGGGCGAGCACATGTCGCCACCCAACCGCATCGCCTCGGACAAGATCATCCGGGAGGGCGACCTGGTCTTCATCGACATCGGAGCCCAGTGGGGTGGCTACTTCAGCGACCTCGGCCGCACCGTGATCTGCGGCCGTCCCCAGCGCCGGCAGCAGGAGATCTACACCGCCGTCCACGAGGCCCTGCAGGAGGCCACCCGGGCCATGCTCCCGGGCAACACCAACGACGACGTGGCCGCGGCGGTGCGCGGGGCGGCGGCCCGCCACGGGCTGGGGGACCACTTCATCAGCCTGTTCATCGGGCACGGCGTGGGCATGGGCTCCAACGAGCCGCCCTACATCGGGGAGGACCTGCCGGGCGCGGAGACGGTGGTGCTGCAAGAGGGTATGACCTTCGCCGTGGAGCCGCTGATCTGGGTGCCGGGCGTCAGGGGCGGCGGCGGCGTCCGGCTGGAGGACACCATCTTGGTCTCGCCGGGCGGGGGGCGTCCCCTCACCCGCCTCGGGTTCGACGAGCGGCTCCTGCTCTGAACCCTCGGCCGAGGGGACGCCCTACCGCCGTTCGAGCTCGGCGAGGATCGTCCGCACCAGGATCACCGACCGCCTGAGACCGACCAGAACCGCCTCCAGAGCCGCCCGCTCCGTCGTGCTGAGCCCGGGGTGCCGCAGCATCAGGCTCAGCGCCCAGGAGGCCTCCTGCATGCGCCTGGTGGCCCTGGCCGCCGAGGTCAGGGCGGGGGTCGAGAGCAGCTCGGGCTCCTGGTCGGTGAAGTAGGCGAAGGGCTTGCCGGTTCGGTTGGCGATGTGGGCCAGGGTCGCGAACGAGGGACGTGACTTGCCGGTCTCGATCAGGTGGATGGCTACCGGGGTCACCACCCCTCCCGCCAGCTGGGCCAGGCTCAGCCCGGCCTCGCGGCGTGCCGCGCGCACCCGCTCCGGGATCACGTCGATCCCCGGTCCTCTCCGGCCCGACCTCGCCATCTTGGCGTAGTTTATTTCTTAATGATCTACTTAACCAAGTCCATGGTTTTCTCCCACATCCTACAGCAGGTCTCGCCCATCAGCCGGCATTAACCAGCTGAAGTTAACATACACCTCCCGGGGGCGGTTGGGGCACGGTCTCGGAAGGGATGGGACGGAGGTCGCCGGCTCCCAAGGAGATCCGGATGCGAGGAGCGAGCCCTCGGCGGCACCCGGCCGCGTCTGCCGTCGTTCCCCTCCGCCGTCCGGCGTGGCCTGCGCCGAGGTGGGGCCCCCGAGCCCGCGGCGCCGGGTCCTTTCCCGCACTCGCTCCTGCTAGGATGAGGGCAAGGTCCCGACCATCTGAGGAACCGGCATACACGTCAGCCATGGGCGCAAGGCCGGCGGAGCCCCGGAGCAGATAGACGAACGGTCACCGAGCAGACCAGGCGGCTCCGCGGGAGCGGCCTGCCAGGAGCGTCAAGGGGTGTTACCGGGCCGAGCCCAGGCAGCCGTCGCTGCGGTTCCACTTGGTGGCGATGGCCGCCTCGGCGGGTGGGCTCCAAGCCCTCGGTCAGGTGCTGTCGAGCCTGCCCTCCGGCCTCCCGGCGGCGATCGTGGTCGTGCAGCACCTCGACCCCCATCACCGGAGCCGGATGGCCGAGATCCTCGCCAAGCGGACGCCGCTGCAGGTGGCGGAGGCGGTGGAGGGAGAGCGACTCCAGCCCGGCCAGGTGCGCATCGCCCCGCCCGACCGCCACCTGCTGGTGAACCCCGACGGGTCCCTGACCTTGAGCCAGTCGGAGCTGGTGCACTTCGTACGGCCATCGGCCGACCTGCTCTTCGAGTCGGCCGCGGCCGCTTTCGGGAAGCGGGTCATCGCCGTGGTCCTCACCGGCACCGGCTCCGACGGCGCCATGGGGGTGACGGCGGTCAAGAAGATGGGCGGCGTCGTCATCGCCCAGGACGAGGCCAGCTCGGACTTCTTCGGGATGCCGAGGGCGGCCATCAAGGCCGGGGCGGTCGACCTGGTGCTCCCGCTGGCGGAGATCCCGCCCACGATCGTCGCCCTCGTGGCCGGAGAGGCGGTCCATGAATGATCCACCCCCCAACACCGAGTTCGACCAGTTGCTCGATTACCTGCGCCAGGCCCGCAGCGTGGACTTCGCAGCCTACAAGCGCTCCACCTTGATGCGACGCGTGATCAGGCGCCTGAAGATGGTGGGCGTCACGTCCTTCGCCGACTACGTCGACTACCTGCAGGTGCACCCCGAGGAGTTCGCCCGTCTCTTCGACACCATCCTGATCAACGTCAGCTCGTTCTTCCGCGATCCCGCGGCCTGGGACTACCTGCGCCACCAGATCGTGCCGGCGATCATCGCCTCCAAGCCCGAGCAGGAGCCCATCCGGATCTGGAGCGCCGGGTGCGCGGCCGGCCAGGAGGCCTACTCCCTGGCCATGGTCCTCGCCGACGCCCTGGGCATCGACGCCTTCCTCAAGCGGGTGAAGATCTACGCCACCGACGTCGACGAGGACGCCCTGATCCGGGCCCGGCAGGGCTACACCCAGACCGAGCTGGAGCCGGTGCCGGAGGAGACCCGGAACACGTACTTCGAACGCCAGGGGAGCCGCTTCGTCTTCCGTGCCAGCCTGCGCCGGCCGCTCATCTTCGGGCGGCACGACCTGCTCCAGGACGCCCCCATCTCCCGCCTCGACCTCCTGTCCTGTCGCAACACGCTGATGTACTTCACCGCCGAGGCGCAAGAGCGCATCCTGGCTCGTTTCCACTACGCCTTGAACGAGGACGGCTACCTGTTCCTGGGACGCGCGGAGATGTTGCTCACCCACGGCAACCTCTTCCGACCCGTGGACCTGAAGCAGCGCGTCTTCAAGAAGGTCCCCCAGCTCCAGCGCATCGAACGCCTGTTGCCCACCCAGGCCGGTGGCCGCGATCGGCTGGTCGCGGTCCCGCGCCGGGTGCGGCTGCGGGACCTGGCCTGGGAGCTCTCTCCGGCGGCCCAGCTCCTGCTCGACGGCGGCGGGGTGCTGGTCATGGCCAACCGGGCGGCTCGCACGCTGTTCGGGCTGAGCCAGCGCGACATGGGCAAGCCCCTGCAGGACCTGCGGGTGTCCTACCGGCCGCTCGAGCTCCGCTCTCAGCTGGAGCGGGCGGAGCGGGAGCACCGGACGATGGTGGTCAGCAACGTCGCCTACGAGGTGGAGGACGGGAGCTTTCGCTACTTCGACGTCCAGGTCACCCCGGTGATCGACGAGGACGACACCCTGCTGGGGTCCAGCGTGCTCTTCATCGACATCACCCCTCACCAGCGGCTGCGGCTGGAGCTCGAGCGGACCCGCCAGGAGGTCGAGACCGCCCACGAGGAGCTGCAGTCCAGCACGGAGGAGCTGCAGTCGACGGTCGAGGAGCTGGAGACCACGAACGAGGAGCTGCAGTCCAGCAACGAGGAGCTGGAGACCATGAACGAGGAGCTGGAGTCGACCAACAGCGAGCTCCAGGCGCTGAACGCCGACCTCAGGTCCCGCACCGAGGAGCTGGATCGCACCAACCTCTTCCTGCACTCCATCCTCACCAGCGTGCAGGTCGGGGTCGCGGTCCTGGACGAGGCCATGCGGGTCAACCTCTGGAACCGGCGGGCCGAGGACCTCTGGGGCCTGAGGGACACCGAGGTGATCGGTCGCTCCTTCCTCTCCCTCGAGTTCGGCCTTCCGGTGTCCAGGCTGAAGGGACTGA
>DASRBU010000117.1:0-2665 GCA_035653475.1 Candidatus Dormiibacterota bacterium
TGGGCGACCCGGGCGCCCTCCCTGGAGGCGGACATCGCCGCTGCCGCCATGGGCCTGGACGACCTCGGTCACTCCCGGGTGCTGTACGGCTGCCTCGAGCCCCTGGGCGAGGCGGGACACCTGGCCCGGGAGGCGGACCCCACCGACTACCTCAACCTCCCCTACTTCGACGAGCCCTGGACCTCCTGGGACCAGTTCGTGGCCGCCAACGCGGTGCTCGACACCGCCTTCACGGTCGTGATCCAGGCCTGCGTCGAGGGCAACGTGGAGGTGCTGCGCTCGCGGCTGCGCAAGATGCTGATGGAGGAGCGCTACCACTTCCTGCACGGCCGCAGCTGGTTCCGGGCCGGGATCGAGGAGGGACCGCTGACGGAGGCGTGGCGCCAGGCCCTGGAGTGGTTCGGGCCGCCAGACGGGGAAGTGGCCGAGCTGCACCGGCAGGGAGCCCTGGCCCTGGGGCCGGCCGATCTCCGCGCCGCCCTCGAGGGACGGCTGGAGACGCGTGCCCCCGACCTCGACATCGACTGGGCGGCCTGGGACCCGCGCCGCCGTCGCAGCCGTCCCGGCCGGATCGACGCCCGCACCTTCGACATGCTGCGCGGGCTGGAGGAGCGTCGCTATCACCCCTCCGGCGCCCGGGGGCAGGCCGGCCCTGGACGCTGAGGGGCACCACCCCGCACCTGGCCGGGTGGGCGACCGCTGCCCGCACTGCGGCGCCACCGGCACCGAGGTGATCTCCCTGTTCGGGACCCAGGCCATCACCCTCCAGCGCCGCTGCCGGCGCTGCGGCACCGTCTACGAGGCGCTCAAGTACGAGGACGAAGGCGAAGGGGAGGGGACCTCCCCGGGCTGAGGCGGCGCTCAGCCGGGGAAGAGGTTCAAGGTCTGGCCCAGGAGGAAGACGTTGAGCCCCACGATCAGGGCCACCACCGTGGCGGCCAGGGCGGTGGTGAGCCTTCGGTTGACCAGGTCGCCCATCAGGCGGCGATCGGCGCTGAAGAGGAGGAGGGGGATCAAGGCGAAGGGGATGCCGAAGGAGAGCACGACCTGGCTCAGGACCAGGACCCGGGAGGTGTCCACGCCCAGGGCCAGCACGACCAGGGCCGGGGCCATGGTGAGCGACCGGCGCAGGAAGAGCGGGATCCGGCGGTGGACGAACCCCTGCATGACCACCTGCCCGGCCATCGTCCCCACCGAGGAGGAGGAGAGGCCGGAGGCCAGCAGCCCCAGCCCGAAGAAGAGGTCGGCGTGGTGGCCGAGCTGCTCGCCTAGGGCCCGAGCCGCCGTCGGGAGGTCCGACATGGCGGCGCCCCCGGGATGGAGGACGGCCGCGGCCGTGATCAGCATGGCCATGTTGATCGCCCCCGCCACGCCCATGGCGATGACCACGTCCCAGAGCTCGAAGCGGTAGATCCGCCGCCGCTCCCCGCTGTTGGAGCCGACGATGCGGTGCTGGGTCAGGGCCGAGTGCAGGTAGATGACGTGGGGCATGACCGTCGCCCCCAGGATGCCGGCGGCGAGGAGCACGCTCTCCGGGCCGTCGAGGTGCGGGACCAGGACGCCCCCGGCCACGCCCGCCGCCGAGGGCCGGGCCAGCACCACCTCGAAGGCGAAGGCCACCACGATCGCCCCCACCAGGCCGGTGATGACCGCCTCCAGGCTGCGGAAGCCGCGCGACTGCAGCCCCAGGATGGCGAAGGCGGCGCCGCCGGTGATCAGCCCGGCCGGCAGCAGCGGGATGTGGAAGAGCAAGTAGAGGCCGAGGGCCGCCCCCACGAACTCGGCCAGGTCGGTGGCCATGGCCACCACCTCGGCCTGCACCCAGAGCAGCAGGTTCAGGGGTCGCGGGAAACGGGCCCGGCAGACCTCGGGCAGGTTCATGCCGGTGGCGATGCCCAGCTTGGCGCTCAGGGCCTGGATGAGCATCGCCATCAGGTTGGCGGCCAGCACCACCCAGAGCAGGGTGTAGCCGAATCCGGAGCCGCCGGCGATGTTGGTGGCGAAGTTGCCGGGGTCGACGTAGGCGACGGCGGCGACGAAGGCCGGCCCCAGGAAGGGCAGCAGAGCACGGAGGCCACGCGTCTCCCCGACCAGCGAGCGCTGCGCCGCCTCCAGGACCCGGCGCTCGCCCGGCAGGGCGGTGCCGGCCGGCCCGGTCTTCGGCGCCACCACCTCGGCGGTGGCCCCGCCGGTCACCGAGCGCGGGCGCCGGGCACGGTCGTCCGGGGACGGCGTCATCCGACGAACACCCCTCTCGCCACCCCCAGGGGGACGCGGCGCCGTCGGCCGCCGACCCGGACCTCGATCGGACCCTCGTACTCGCTCTCTGCCAGCACCTCGACCTGGGCGCCGAGGCGCAGGCCGAGCCGCTCCAGGGCCCGCAGCCGGCCGGGATCGTCGTCCGACACCCGGCGAACCCGGAGTCGCTCGCCGGCCCTGGCCTCCAGCAGGCTCCGGTAGCGGGTCACCGCCAGCTCCCCCTCCAGGGAGGGGATGGGGTCGCCGTGGCAATCGACCTCGGGCCGCCCCAGCAGCTCGAACATCCGCTGCTCCATGCGCTCCGAGATCACGTGCTCGAGCAGCTCGGCCTCGTCGTGGACCTCGTCCCATCGGTAGCCGAGCTTTCGCGCCAGGTAGACCTCGAGCAGCCGGTGGTGGCGCATGA
>DASRBU010000118.1:0-9423 GCA_035653475.1 Candidatus Dormiibacterota bacterium
TGGCTCCAGCTCTGGGACCGGATCTCCCTGGACGTCTGCCGACGCGGCTTCGTGGGCTGGTCGGCCGACTACCCGGCCACGCCGACCGGCGTTGACCCCGACCGTGCCCCGGTGTCCCTGCACGTCGAGCTTCGGCCCGGAGGGCGGTGCCTGCTCGAGCCCTACCCGCTCCGGCCTCTGGAGCTCCGGGCCCTGGTGCCGGCCGTGCGTTTGCCCTCGGACGCGGTCCGCGACCCCGGACGCTGGCGGGCGGCCTGGGCCTCTACGACCGCCGTCGAGGTCGTCTTCGGCCCCTCCTGAGCGGTCGCCGTCGGCGCTCCGGCGGGGGGCGGCGGTCGCGGCGCTCACGCTCCGGCTCGTCGGCCGCTGGTCCGCCAGGGTAAGGTTGAACCATGGGGCTGACCAGGACGCTGATGGTCGCAGGGATGGGGGCGGCGCTGGCCTACTTCTTCGACCCGGTGAGCGGCAAGGAGCGCCGTCGGCAGTTGCGTCGGTACTGGCAGGAACGGGTCCAGGGCCACGAGGCCTCCGGGGTCGAGGAGGAGAAGCCGACCATCGTCGTCACCGAGTCGGGTCAGGGGGCGAAAACCTAAGCCCTTCGAACCGTGACCTGGTGGCGGAACGCGGTCGTCTACCAGGTGTACGTCCGCTCCTTCTCCGACTCGAACGGCGACGGGGTCGGCGACCTGCCCGGCCTGGTCTCGCGGCTCGACCACCTGGCCTGGCTCGGGGTCGACGCCCTCTGGTGCACGCCGATCACGGTCTCGCCCGACCGCGACTTCGGCTACGACGTCTCCGACTACCTGGCCGTGCAGCCGGCCTTCGGCACCCTCGACGATCTACGCACCCTGGTGGCCGAGGCGGGACGGCGCGGGATCCGCGTCCTGCTCGACCTGGTTCCCAACCACACCAGCGACCGGCACCCCTGGTTCCGGGATCCGGGCCGCCGCGGCTGGTACGTCTGGAGCGATCGTCCCAACAACTGGGTCAGCAGCTTCGGTGGCTCGGCCTGGGAGTACCATCCCGAGGTCGGCCGCTGGTACCTCCACAACTTCTTCAAGGAGCAGCCCGACCTCGACTGGTGGAACGAGGAGGTGCGGGCCGAGTTCGATCGCATCCTGCGCTTCTGGCTGGACCTGGGCGTGGCCGGCTTCCGCGTCGACGTGGCCGACGGCATGATCAAGGACCGGTGGCTGCGCGACAACCCGCCGGCCTCGGCCGAGGACGAGTGGACGCCCCGGCCCCGCGGGCAGCGCTTCGTCTTCAACCGCTACCGCCCGGAGACCCACGAGATCCTCCGCCGGTGGCGGCGGATCGCCGACGCCTACCGGCCCCCGCGGGTGCTGCTGGGAGAGGTCATGGTCCGCGAGCCGGAGGCGTGGGCGACCTACTACGGCCGCGGGGACGAGCTGCACCTGGTCACCAACTTCCGCTTCCAGTTCGCCCCCTTCGAGCCGGCCTCGCTCTCGGAGGTGGTGGAGGCGTCGCTGGCCGCGTTGGGGGACGCGCCCTGGGCGGTGCCGCTCTGGCACGGCTCCAACCATGACTTCTCCCGTTTCCCCACCCGCTGGTGTCGCGGCGACGAGCGCCTGGTGCGACTGGCGCTGACCATGCTGCTGACGCTGCCGGGCTCCTGCATCCTCTACCAGGGCGACGAGATCGGCCTGGAGGACGTGCCGGTGCCGTCGGAGCGCCGGCGGGATCCGGTGGGGCGGGACCCGGCGCGCACACCCATGCCCTGGAGCGGTGCCGCCGGGGCCGGCTTCACCCAGGGCGAGCCCTGGCTGCCGCTGGGTGATCATCGCGCCCGCAACGTCGCTGATCAACGGCGGGATCCGAACTCGGTGCTGCGTCTGACCAGGGACCTGATCCGGCTCAGGAAGCGCCTTCGGGGGCCGTATCGGCGGGAGCCCGGGGGCTCCGGCTGCTGGCGTTACCGTCGGGGCGGGACCCTGGTCGAGCTCGACTTCGAGACGCCGGCGGCGCGGATCCTCGAGGCCTGAAGCGGGCGCTCAGAGCCAGCGGCCCGAGCCCGCCCAGTAGCGCTCCCGGATCTGCCGCTTGAGGAGCTTGCCGGCCTGGTCCCGGGGCAGCTCCGGGACGAAGTCCACGGAGCGAGGCCGCTTGTAGTCGGCGATCCGCCGCCGGCACCAGTCGATGAGTTCCGCCTCGGTCGCCTCCGCGCCCGGCCGCCGCACCACCAGCGCCTTCACCGCCTCACCCCACTGCTGGTCGGGCACGCCGATCACGGCCACGTCGGCCACGGCCGGGTGTCCGGCCAGGCAGGACTCGATCTCGGCCGGGTAGATGTTCACGCCCCCGGAGATGATCATGTCGACCTTGCGGTCGCAGATGTAGTAGTAGCCCTCGGCGTCCCGGTAGGCCACGTCCCCCACCGAGAGGTATCCGTCCCGCATCGCCCGGGCGGTGGCGTCCGGTCGGTTGTGGTAGGTGGCGAGCCAGGCGTTCTTGACCCAGACCTCGCCCGGTTGCCCGTCGGGCACCGGGCGGCCCTCGTCGTCCAGGAGCAGGATCTCGTGACCGGGCACCACCCGACCGACCGAGCCCGGCTTCCGCAGCTGCTCCTCGGGGCGGAGCACGGTGTTGATGCCGGTCTCGGTGGCGCCGTAGAACTCCCACAGCACCTCGCCGAAGAGCTCCTGGATCCGCTGCTTGAGCGAGAAGGGGCAGGGTGCGGCCGCGACCACGATCACCCGCATCGAGGAGACGTCGTAGCGGTCCTGCACCTCCGGCGGCAGGTCGACCAGGCGTTGGAGCAGGATCGGGGCCATGAAGGTGGTGGTGACGCGGTGCCGTTCGATGAGCTGCAGCGCCGTCTCCGGCTCGAAGCGGGGCATGATCACGATCGTCGCCCCACAGACGAGGGTCAGGCTGGCGAAGAAGCCCACCGCGCTGTGGTAGCCGGGGCCCGCCATCAGGTGGACGTCGTCCGCCCGCAGCGTGAACAGCTCGATGGTCTGCAGGACCTGCTCCAGCGGCAACCCCTGGGGACGGTAGGCGCCCTTCGGGTGCCCGGTGGTGCCGCTGGTGTAGATCATGGTGGCCCCGGTGGCGGCCTCGTCCGGCGGGGCGGGCGCCAGCGGGGAGGCAGCTCGGGCGCACGCGTCCAGGCTGAGCCAGCCGTCGGGGGCGGCCGCCCCGGCCAGGCTCAGGAGAGCGGGGTTGCCGGTCAGGAGGGGCCGGATCGCCTCGACCTCACCCACCAGCTCGGGGCCGGCGCAGACCACCTTCGCCCCGCTGTCGTTGAGGATGTAGGCCAGCTCCTCGCCCCGCAGCCGGAAGTTGACCGGCACCCCGACCGCCCCCAGCTTGCGTAACCCGGAAGAAACCTCGAAGCTGGCGATGGAGTTGAACGAGATGGTGGCCACCCGGTCCCCGGCCCGCACGCCCAGGTCGGCGAAGACGTTGGCGACCCGGCATGCGCGCTCCTCGAGGGCGGCATAGGTGAGCACGTCGCCGCCGCAGACGAGGGCCACCTTGTCCGGATGGGCTGCCGCGTGGGCGCTCAGGATGTCCACCTCTGGTCTCCCGGATCCATGGTATTGCCAACGGAGGGCGTGATGGCCGGCGTTCTGCTCGTCGAGGACGACGCCGCGATCGCGGACCTGTACGCGCTGAAGCTCCGGCTGGACGGGTACACGGTCAGCGTGGCGTGCGATCCGATCAGCGCCGCAGAGGTCTTCGAGCGCGAGCGACCCGAGGTGGTGTGCCTGGATGTCCGGCTGCCGGGCGGCGGCGGGGAGACCCTGGCCGAGCGGTTCTCGGCCGCGGGGGCCTGTGTGGTGCTCCTCACCAACGATCAGTCCTGGTACGAACGGCCGCCGCGAGGGGTGGTCCGCTCGCTGCTGAAGGCGCAGACCAACCCGGCCCAGCTCTCGGCCACCCTGGCCGAGCTGCTCTCGACCCGCACCTGATCGCCGGCGGCCGGGGGCGCCGGGGCGCCGCCCGGGCGGGGGATGAAATCGTCCCACCATCGCCGTCGCAGGCGGGCCCGGCGGACGTACGCTAAGGGACGGGGTCGTCCTCCAGGGGACGGGATCGTACGGGGTCGAGAAACGAGCAGGCGGGTGGAGACATGTCCCTCCTCGACGGCTGGCATGGTTCGCCGCACGGTGGTGCCGGCGCGGCCCCCGGCGGGCGGTCGGACCCGCCGGAGCCGCTGGGTCGCGGTGACCTGGGCGAGACCTGGGTGGTCCGTGTCCAGGACAAGCGGCTGGCGGCCAAACGCTTGCACCTGCCCTCCGGAAGCGGGGCGGCCGAGGTACGGGAGGCGCTGGAGCCGCTGACCGGGCTCCGGGACCCGGCGCTGGTGCCGGTCCTGGGGATCGCCGTCGAGGGCGAGGAGGTCTGGGTGCGTTCCGAACTCGCCCCCGGTGTCTCGCTGCAGCGGTTGCTGGTGGTGGCGGTGCTGACGCCGATCCAGGTCGCGGCCGTGGTCGAAGGGGTGTGCCGGGGGCTGGACGTCCTCCATCGGGCCGGCCTGGGCCACGGCGCACTGCACGCCCGCAACGTCCACGTCGACCACGAGGGCCTCGTCCGGCTCGGTGACGGCGGGATCGCGCCCTTGCTGGCCGGGGCCGGAGGGCGGTCGCGGGACCTGGCGGGGCGGCCGGTGGACTGGCCGGCCCGGGATCGCTCGGCCGCCGCCGCCCTCTTCCAGCGGACCCTGGAGGCGGGCCGCCGGGCCGGCTCCGCCTGGCGTTCGCCTCGGGCCCAGGCCCTGCTCGACGCCATCGACGCCCTCGGACGGGCCGCGGGCCCCCCTGAGCTGGAGGCCGCCCTGGGCTCCCTGCGGCAGAGGGCCGCCGACTGCCTCGACGGCTCCCGGGTGGCGGCGGCCGCCGAGCTGGGAGCCCTGGTCCGACGGCTGGATCCGGGGCCGGGGAGGGCCCGGCCCTGGCCGCCGCCCGAGCCGGCGCCGACGGCGGTTCCCTCCCCGGCCACCGACGGTGCTCCCGCCCGGCTTCCGGCTCTGCGGCCGCGCGGTTTCCGCCCGGCGCGGTACGCGATCGTAGCCGGGCTGGCGGCGCTGGTGCTGGCCGGCGTCCTGGTCGTCAGGTGGACGCAGGGATCGGCCCCCCGGCCCTCCCTGCGGGCGAGCCCGCCCCCGGTGGCACGCCTCCCCGCGCCCTCGTCCCTTCCCTCCTCCTCCCCGACGCCGACGCCCCGGCCGGTGCCGGCGCTGGCCCCGGGCCAGGCCGGGCCGATCACGGGCGTGGAGGTCCAGCCGCTGGGTGCGTGCAGTCCCGGTGCCCGGTGCGCGATTCGGGTCACGGTGCGGCTCGCGCCCAGCTCCACCAGCGTGCCCCTGGCCTGGAGCTTCGCGGTCTTCGACCGCTGCACGGGATCGCTCATCGAGCTGCCCGGGGCCCAGATGAGCGCGGATCCGGGGTGGAACTACGCCTACGACACCTCCTATCCCACGCTCCCCGACGGGCGTAGCCTGGCCCTGGTCGCCGTGACCAGCGCGCCCGCCCGCGCCGCCTCCGCGCCCCTGCTGGTACCGGCCGGGGAGCCGAGTTGCTAGGAGCCGGGGAATGCCAGGGCTGAGGCACGGGGTTCCCGGGCGGCGCCGACCGATGGACTGGCGTCCACCCTCGCCGCTGGAGTTCGATCCCATCGCCCTGCTGGCCGTGGCCGGGCTGGTCGCGGCCGGGATGCTCAACCTGTACGCGATCGGGGAGCCCGGCCTGGCCCTCCACCAGCTGGTGGCCGTGGTGGCCGGCCTGGGCCTGCTCTTGGTGTTGCGGCAGGTGAGCGTCCGCAGCCTGCCGCTGTTGGGCCGGGCGGCGTACGTGACCGCCTTGCTGATGCTGCTGGCGGTGCTGGCGGTCGGAGCGCACGCCTACGGGGCGCGGCGCTGGCTGGTGGTGGGATCGATCGTCATCCAGCCCTCCGAGCTGGCCAAGCTGGGACTGCTGTTGGTGCTGGCGGACGTCCTGGGGTCGGGTCGCCCCACCCCGAGGAGGGTGATCGCCGCGCTGCTCCTGTCGGCGCCGCCCATCGCCCTGACCCTGCTCCAACCCGACCTGAGCACCTCCCTCCTGTTGAGCGCGACCGTGGTGGCGATGCTGTTGCTGGCTCGGGTGCCCCTGCGCACCATCGTCGTGCTCCTGGTCGCGGTCGGAGCCGTGGCCCCGCTGGGGCTGCGACTGCTCCGGCCCTACCAGCTGGCCCGTCTGGACGCCTTCCTCCACGGGGGGAGCGGCGACGCGGGCTGGTCGCTGATCCAGTCCCACGTGGCCATCGCCTCTGGCGGCCTCTTCGGCGTGGCCCGCGAGCCCGTCCACCTGCTCATGGCACAGTACCTCCCGGCGCGACAGAACGACCTCGCCTACGCCAGCCTGGTCGAGGAGTGGGGCCTGGTCGCCGGGGCCCTGGTGCTCTTCGCCGCCCTGCTCCTGATCTGGCGCCTGGTGGCGGTGAGCCTCGTCGCTCGGACCAGGTCGGCCGGCCTGGTGGCGGCCGGCCTCGGCACCCTGTTCGGAATCGAGGCCGTGGTGTCCGCGGCCGGGAACCTGGGGCTGCTGCCGCTGGCCGGCGTGCCCTTCCCCTTGTTGAGCTACGGTGGCACCGCGGCCGCGGCGCACCTGGCGGCCCTGGGGATGGTGTTGAGCGCCCGCCGGGACGCGGGCCGCAGGCGACTGTGGGCGCCGCCGAGCTGGGCCCGGCGTCATCCCCGCCTGAGCCGGACGGTGGCGGCGGCGGTCGCCGCCCAGGTGGTGCTGGTGGGCACCTTCACCTGGCACCTCCAGGCCAGCAGCGGATCGGCCTGGCGGAGCTACGGGCAGGCGCAGATGACCCGGTGCGTGCGCCTGCCCGCCGCGCGCGGGATCATGACCGATCGCCACGGCGTCCCGCTGGTGACCAACGACCCTGGCGCTCAGCTGCTGGTCGCCCCCGCCCTCCTCACCCCCCACCCCGAGCGGATGGCCGCCCTGGCCCGACTCCTGGGGTGGCCGCTCCCGCAGCTCCGCGACCGCCTGCAGGGCCACCAGCTCGACCTCGCGCTCCCCCTGGCCGAGGTGCCCGAAGCCGTGGCCGGCCGGGTCCAGGCCGCGGGCCTTCCCGGGGTGGCGGTGGTGCCCTCCCAGCGCCAGCGGTACCCGTACGGGAGCCTCTTGGGCCCGCTGCTGGGGTTCACCGGCATCGCCTCCCGGCAGGACATGGCCGCCGACCCCAGCCTTCCCCTGGGGGCCGTGGTGGGCAAGGCCGGGCTTCAGCGCCAGTACGACGGCCTGCTCCGGGGCGCGGATGGGGAGGAGTGCTTCTACGTCGACCCCGCCGGCCATCCGGTGGCGGTGCGGAACCTGATCCCTCCCGTCCAGGGGGGCACGCTCCGCCTGAGCCTGGACCTCGGCCTCCAGCAGGCCGCCACCTCGGCCTTGGCTTCGGTCATGCACGGGGTGGCCGGCCAGGCCGCCGGCGACCTGGGCGCGGTGGTGGTCATGGACCCGCGCAACGGAGCCGTTCTGGCCATGGCCAGCCTACCCGCCTACGACGACAACGTGTACGGACCGCCGGCGGATCTGGGAGCGCTCCAGCGCCTGGCCGGCGCCCCCGGCGATCCCATGCTGGAGCACGCGACCCAGGTCGCCGCCCCGCCCGGGTCCACCTTCAAGCTGGTGGTCGCCGCCGCCGACGCCGTGTTCGGTGTCATCCCCCCCGCCCAGGTCATCCCCACCGGCTACACCTTCACCTTCGGGGGGCACACCTTCCACGGCTGGGGTCCGCTGCCGCCTCAGAACCTGTCCCAGGCCATCGCCTGGTCCAACGACGTGTACTTCTACAAGCTGGCTCTGGCGCTGGGCCCGGATCGCATCCATCAGGTGGGGAGCCAGCTCGGGGTCGGCCGGCCGACCGGGATCGATCTGCCCGGGGAGAGTCCCGGCTTCCTGGGCACGCCCGACGTCGTCGCCCGGATGGGCGAGACCTGGTATCCCGGAGCGACCGTGATCCTGGGCATCGGCCAAGGCTACGTGGTGGCGACGCCCCTCCAGGACGCCTGCTGGACGGCGGCCGTGACCACGGGCGTGCTGCCGGTGCCGCACCTGGGCCTCGCCTACCAGGGCGACCCGGGCCAGTTCATCGCTATCTCCACCGCAGCGGGGACGCCCCTGCCCTTCGCCGGCGAGCTGGGCCCGGTGCGCGCCGGCATGCTGGAAGCCGCCCGCGGCGGGACCGCGGCCGGCCTCGGGCCGCTGCCGGTGCCGGTCGGCGCCAAGACGGGCAGCGCCGAGGACCCCGCGGCCCCGGGCACGCACGTCGACGCCTGGTACACGGCGGCGGCGCCGCTCGACAACCCCGAGGTGGTGGTGACGGCGTTCGTGCGCGGGGGCGGCGAGGGCAACCTGACCGCGTTGCCGGTGGTCCGTGACGTCCTGCGCTATTACTTCGCCAACCGCGACCGTATCCAGTCGTCACCGCCGACGATGGCGCCCTTCCCCGCTCCGGGGGCCTGAACCGTCGGGCCCGGGGCGGCCGGGGTGCGTGGGATGGCGGAAGGCCGGCGGTCGGGGACCGGCCCGCCGCGGGGTGCGGTGACGGAGAGGAGATGGCCTGGGGTCGATCCCCCCAACCCGTTGACGGGCCATCTGCGGCTTGCGCCCGAGGCACGCCCCGGCCGGAGGGCGGTCGGAGGCCGGAGCCGGGCCGGGCGCCGCTCGGCCGGTCGAGGGGCGCCCGCGCTGCCGCCGATCGGCTGGACGCGCGGTGCCCGGGCAGGGCGAAGAGGCCGGTTCGGAGTGGGCTCCGGGGGCGGGCTTCCTGCTGGCACGACGGCGCCTCCGGTGCGGCGCGGGGAGGGGGCTCAGGGGTGAGCTGGGAGGGGTCGTGGCCGCCGCCCGGCCGCTGCCCGGGCGGCGGTCGCGCCCGAGGGCAGGCCGTTGGGGGCTCGCCGGCGCCGCCGGGCCATGGCCCCGCTCCTCCCCGGAAGCGCCCGGGTCGAGCGAGGGGTGCGGCAGCGGTCGTGACCCGGCCCGGGACGGCCGCTCGAGTGTGGGCGACGCTCTCCCCGGTGCGGGCGGTCAGTCGCCGGGGATCGGCTCCAGCTGCAGCTCGGTCTGGGTGGCGGCGGGGGCACGGCGCCGCCGACGGGAGGACCCATTCTCGTCCTCGGCTCCGCCGGCGTCGGGCGTCGCCGAGCGGGCCGTGCGTCGCCGCCGGGCCGGCTTCGCCCCCGGCTCGGCCGGCGCGGGGGGCTCCTCCGGGGTCAGGCCGTCGCGCTCGGGCGGGGCCTCGGCCCCCGGCCCGGGGGTCGAGGCCAGGTCCTCGCCGCCGGTGGCGGGACCGACCTCCGCGGTCGAGGTCTGGCCGTCGGCCGCCGGGGCGGCGCGTCGCCTGGCCCTGGTGGCCCGGGGACGGGGCTCGGGCTCGGCCGGAGGCGGGGCAGAGACGGGTGGC
>DASRBU010000119.1:0-14117 GCA_035653475.1 Candidatus Dormiibacterota bacterium
GTAGGCCCAGATGGTGCCCAGGACGCCCACCGGCACGCTGACCAGGAACACCAGCCGGTAGTCGATCGCCGAGAGCACGCCGCCCAGGATCAGGCCCACCAGGGAGCCGGCCACGGCCGCGATCTGGTTCAGACCCAGGGCGAGCCCGCGCTGGTTGTGGGGGAAGGCGTCGGTCAGGATGGCGGCCGAGTTGGCGAAGAGGAAGGCCCCGCCGATGCCCTGCACGATGCGGTAGCCGATGAGCTGGAGGGCGGCCACGTTGCCCGACCCCGGGGTGACCGCCAGCAGGATCGAGCCCAGGGTGAAGACGGCGAAGCCGAGGTTGTACATCTTGACCCGGCCGACCATGTCGGAGATGCGGCCGATGGTCACCAGCAGCGTGGCCGTGACCACCATGTAGCCCATGATCAGCCAGAGGAAGACGCTGGTCTCGCCCGGCGCCAGCGGGTTGATGTGGATCCCGCGGAAGATGGCGGGCAGGGAGATCAGGATGATCGAGGAGTTGATGGTGGCCAGCAGCACCCCCAGGGTGGTGTTGGAGAGCACGATCCAGCGGTAGCGGCCGTGCGGGGACGATCGCGGGTGGATCACCGGACGTGGCTCGGGTCGTGCCATCAGCTCCTCCCGGGTCTGGGATCGTTTCGGGGAAACTTCCGTTGGCGTAAACTCCTGACCATTGTAAGGGGAGGAGGACGAACGTTCGGAGGCCAGCGGTGACCCCAGATCCTTGCCGGGCACGGAAACCCTCCATGGCCGGAGCCGGAGCGCCGGGCGGCGTTCGCGCACGCGGCCCCGAGCGGGAGAGCCGGCCGTGACCGACCGGGAGCAGGTCCGCATCGAGGTGGCGGCCCAGCGGAGCGGCCTCACCAAGCGGGCCATCCGCTACTACGAGGAGCTGGGGCTGATCCGGCCCACCGGCCGCTCCGAGTCCGGTCACCGCCGCTACACCCCGGCCGACATCCGGCAGCTGGAGAAGATCCGGGCCCTGCGGGAGACGGTCGGGCTCTCCCTGGTCGAGATCCAGCAGCTCCTGGAGGCGGAGGCGGCGCTGGAGGGGGTCAAGGAGCGCTACCGGCGGAGCGCGGGGACGGAGGAGCGGGTGGCGCTCCTGCGGGAGGCCATCGCCTCGGTCTCGAGCCAGCTCCGCCTGATCACGGGCAAGCGCGAGGCCCTGGCCCGGCTCCAGGTGGAGTACGAGGACCGCCTCGCCCGCCTGCGCGCGGCCCTGGACGACCTGCTCTCGGAGCCGGCCGCCCCCGGGCGGTAGGCCCCGTCCCGGCCGGCGCCCGGCCCGATCGCGGGCTCTGCTCCCGCGCGCCGTCAGCCCGAGCTGCCTCCCGGGTAGGGCACCTGGAGCCGCCGGGCGGCCGCTCGGCGGGTCTGCTCGCCCCGCCGGTCGTAGCCGGCGGTGGTGTCGGTGTGGACGTGGCCGGCGAGCTCGCGGGCGATGGAGAGGTCGCTGAGCTCGATCGCCCGGCTGATCGAGGTCCGCCGGAGGTCGTGGGGCGAGAAGTGGGGGATGCCGGCCTGCCTGGCGCGCCGCGCGCACATCTCGCGTAGGGTGCTCTGGGCCAGGCGGCGACCGTGCAGGATCGTGGTTCGGTCACGGGCGACGGGGAGGAACACGTAGCCCGGCTCCGGGCCGCGCCGTCGCAGCCAGTCCGCCAGGGCCTGCTCGGCCCGGTCGCTCAGCCAGACCTTGCGCTCCCGGTTACCCTTGCCGACCAGGCGGAAGGCGCGCTCCCGGGGGTCGTAGCGATCCAGGGTGAGCCCGGTGAGCTCGTCCAGCCGCACCCCGCCGCTGGAGACCATGACCGCGATCGCGGCCGCATCCCGGGCGGCGACCACCGTCCCCTCGGCCACGAGGTGGGCGAAGAGCCGGGCCAGCTCCTCGTCCTCGAGGTTGCGACCCCGGGGGAGCCGCGTGCCCCTGACCCGCTCGATGGTCTGGATGCGCTGCCACTCCTCGGCGGGGAGCGCCCCCAGCAGCCAGCAGCGACGGAGCACGCCGCGCAGGGCGGCCCGGTAGGTGTTGGCGGTCGCCGGCGTGCGGCAGGTGTCCCGCAGCCAGGCCAGAATCCGGGAGGCGTGCTGGTAGCGGATCCGGTGCCACGGGAACTCCCGCCAGCCCAGGGCGCCGCCGGAGGCCCAGCGCGCGATCCGCTCCAGGCCCACCCGCTGGGAACGCCGGCCGGAGGGGGCCAGGGCTTCCAGGTAGAGCGTGGCCGGGTCGCGGCCGCCGGGCGCCTCGCGGAGCCCGGCCGGGAGCGCGAGCGAGGGGGGCAGAGGTCCGGGTGCGGTCTCCACGGGGACATTGTACGCGGTTAATAGTGATTAACGTCGGTTCATTAGCGTTCGATCGTTCGTTTCACTACGATTCAGCCGTGCGGCAAGAGGAAGAGGTCGACGGGGCGAGCGGCTGTCGCTACTGCGGCGCCCCGGTGGAGCAGCCCAGAGGGGGCGGACGACGACGGCTCTTCTGCTCTGACGAGCATCGGCTGCGCTTCTGGCGCGAGCGTCAGCGACGCGGGGCGGAGGCCCGGGAGGAGGAGACGGGCGATGTCCGCTCGCTCAACGCCGAGCTGCGGGCCACGCTCGCCACCCTCGAACGTCAGCTCCAGGTCTTCCGCGCCGCCCTGGCCGAGGCGGCCGACCTGGAGACCGCCCAGGCGTTGCGTGAGCAGGTGGAGGCCGAGGCGGAGCGCCGGGTGGCAGCGGCCGAGGAGCGGCGCGCCCAGGCGGAGCGCCGCCGCCTCGAGGCCGAGGCCCTGGCCGACGCCGCCGAGGCGGCCGCGCACGAGGCCCAGGAACGGGCCGCGGCGGCCGAGGAGCGGACGACCCGGGCCCTGGCCGAGGTCGAGCAGGCTCGGGAGCGGGCGGCTGCCGCCGAGCGGGAGGCCCGGGAGCGGGCGGCGCGGGCGGAGCGGGAGGCCCGGGAGCGGGTCGCCGCCGCCGAGCGCGACGCCGCCGGGAGGGTCGCGGCCGCGCAACGGGCGGCCGAGGAGCGGGCGGCCAGGGCGGTGGCCGAGGCCGAGGCCCGGCTGGAGCAGGCCGAGGAGCGGGCCCGGCGCGCCGCCGAGGAGGCGAGCCGGCAGGCGGGGCTGGCCCACGAGCGGTCGGAACGGGCGCGGGGCCTGGAGGTCACGCTCGCGGCCGAGCGGGCGCGGCGGGCGGAGGCCGAGCGCCGGCTGGCGGACCTCGCCGAGCGCTGGCGCCGGGAGGCGGCCGAGCACCTGCGTCGGCTGGAGGCGCTGCACCGGGAGCTGCGGGAGGCCGAGGCCGCGGCAGCCGAGGAACGCCGGGGGCGCGCCGAGGCGGAGCAGCGGGCGCGGGCCGCCGTGGCCCTGGCCGAGGAGCGGGCGAGGGAGCGCGACCGCGCCCTGGCGGCGCTGGCCGCGTCGCCCCGGGCCGAACCCGAGGCTCCGGTGAGATCGACCGAGCCCCAGCCGGGGTCGGACCGGCCCGGCTGACCCCGTCATCGCGCCCGCTGCGGGCGGGGGACGCGCAGCCGCCGAACGGCGGGAAGCCGGGTGGTCCCTTGCTCGCCCAGGCGGCGGCCGACCCTCCGCAGGCGGGCGGCGAAGCGCCGCTCGGGGTCCACCTGCTTGGGCGGACGCCAGCTCTCGACGTCGGTCAGGAGGTCGTCGAGCGCGGCCGCCAGGGCCAGGGCGTGGCGCTCCCGCGGCCCCCGCACGGCGAAGCGCGAGCTCTCCAGCCGCCCCCGCGCCACCGCCTCCCGCGGGTCCTGGCCCTCCAGCCGGCGCTCGATCGCCTCGCACGCCGCCCCGGCTGCCAGCAGGTGGGGACGGCTCGGCTCCCAGTGGTGCTCGCCGTCGCCCGACGGGCGCGGCGCCTCCGCCGCCTGCCGGGCCAGGGCGCGCACGGTCCGGTAGAGGTAGGCGATGAGCCGCAGGCGGTCCTCCAGCCCGCTGAGGTCGTGGACCTGGCCCGAGTGCCAGGGGTTCCAGCGCAGCGCCTCCTCGGCCGGACCGATCGTCGCCACCAGGGCGTCGGCGCGCTCGGCGTTGGAGCGGACGCGACGCCGGTTGGCCTCCAGGTCGGCGTCACCGCCGGCCAGCTCCAGAGTGCGACGCACGTCCTCCTCGAGCCCACGGCGGATCTCCCGGTACTCCTCCCGGAGTCCGCGCACCGGGTTGGGGGGCCAGAGCAAGGCCACCACCACGCCCACGGCGCCGCCGAGCACCGTCTCCCAGAGCCGCTCCACGCTCTGCGCGTCGCCCGAGGCCAGGACCAGCAGGGCCGACACGGCGGCCTGGTTGTTGAGCCCCTGGGGCGAGACCTTGAGCCGGCCCCCGATCAGCATCGACACGAAGATGACCGCGGCGATGATCACCGGGGAGACCCCGAGCAGGCGGACGGCCAGGATGCCCAGGATCACCCCCGCCACCATCCCCAGCAGGAACTCGAGGGCGTTCAGCAGCGAGCCATAGGCGTGCCCCTGCATGAGGATGATGGCCGTCAGGACGGCGGCGAAGGGCCGCGGTGAGTGCAGCGCCCGTCCCGCGTACCAGACCAGCCCGGAGGCGAGCGCGATCTTGAGCGACTGCACGGCCAGCGGGCGCAGGAACCGAGGCAGCTCCGCCAGCCGCCAGGCCAGGTGGCGGAGCCGGCTCCGGACCTGGCGGGCCCGGCCGCCGAGCCGGTTCAGCGGGCGGTCGAGCGCCGGCATGCTCGGTCCGCCCCTCGAGCCGGGGAGAGGGGCCACGGCCTCCCTCGCCCCCGGCCGCGGCCCATCGCCCACCCTGGCGGGCCCCGGGCGAGGACGAGCACGCGCGGGGCGCACGGACCCCGGATGCGAGCGTCGGGAGGTGGGGGCGTCGGCCGCGACCGCCCCGGCGACGGGGCGGTTCGCCCCCCACGCGCCCGACCGGAACGTGGTCCCGGAGGTCTCGGTCCCCCCTCGTCCCGCCCGGCGGTGCCACCGGGCGCCCGAGCTCGCCGACCTCCGCCCGGAGCTCTCCTGGCGCCTGTGCCCCCCGGCTCACCCCCGATCGGCGGCTCGACGCCCGGGGCCCGACTCACATCTCCTCCCGCTCGATGCCCGGCCTCCGGGCCTCGGCCGTCGCCCCGACCCCACCCTCGACGTCGAGCGCCGGGCCCACCGGTGACGGCGGCTCCATCCACCACGCCCGGGCCCGTCGCCTGCTCCACCGGTCCACCTCCTCCGCCCCGGGGAAGGGAGCCCGGGAGGCCCGCCGGCCGCGACCAGCCCGGTGCGACCTCGGGGGGCCGCTTCCCGGGCGGCGTAGGCTGATGCCCATGGCCCGAGGCTCTTCGTCGCCGGGGCGGCACCGGCTGCTCCGCGATCCGGCCCACCGCCTCCCACCCGGCTGCGGGACGATCCGCGACGGGAGCGGCCGTGCGACGCCGAACGGCAGGAGGTGATGACGTGAAGCTCAGATCGTGGCTGTGGGTGGCGGCGTTTGGAGCCGGGGTGATGGCGCTGAACGCCAACGACATCAGGCGGTACCTGAAGCTGCGCACCACGTGAGGCACGGCCCGCCGCCCGGGGGCGCGGGGTACCGTCCCCGAGGCCCGGCGCTCCCGGTGGCGGCGCCAGCGAGCGCGGACGCCATGTGATACGACGTGTCACATGAGCCTTCGCGTGCCGCGGGTCGGAATCCGCGAGCTGAGGCTGCACGGCCGCAAGGCGATCGATCGGGTCAGGGCCGGTGAGACGATCGAGGTCACCGACCCGCCCCGTCGCTCCCCTGGTGCCGATCCCGGAGCGGAGCCCCGACGACGAACTCATCGCCCAGGGCCTGATCCAGCCCGCCAGGGGGAGCTCGTCGCGCTCATGGAGCAGCTCGGGCCACCGCCGGCCGAGGGGCATGGGGCCGGTCTCGGTCAGATCGTGCAGCCGAACGCGAGAGCTACTACGAGGACCGGCACCGTTGATCTACCGCGACGCCTCGGCGCTCGTGAAGCTCATCGTGCCCGAGGCGGAGACGAACTCCCTGAGGCATCGGCTTCAGGGGGCAAGGCCGGTTTCCTCGGCCCTGCTGGGCGTGGAGACGCTGCGGGCGGTGGCGCGTCAGGCGACGCAGCTGCTGTCGGCGGCCCGATCGTTGCTGAACGGCGTGGACCAGGTCGCGGTCACCCCGGCCATCCTGGCGGAGGCGCAGACCCTCCCCCCGGTGGAGCTACGGTCGCTCGACGTCATCCGTCTGGCCACCGCCTGCATGCTGGCCAGGGATCTCGATGCGTCGATCACCTACGACGGCCGGTTCGCCGCCGCCCGGCTCCGGAGCCTGGAGATCCGCTCGCCGGCCTGATCCCGGCCTCGCGCCCGCCGGTTGGAGAACGGGCCGCCAGGGGGCGAGGGAAGGGGCGAACCAGGTGGCACGCGACGCCCCGGCCGGCACCGTCGGGCTACGACGCGGCCCGGGCCACCCGGCGTCCGGCCGGGATCTGCTCCTCGGCGTGGTAGGAGGAACGGACCAGGGGCCCCGACTCGACGTGGGCGAAGCCCATCTCCAGCGCCGCCTGGCGCAGCTCGACGAACTCCTCCGGAGGGTAGAACCGGACCACCTCGGCGTGCTTGCGGCTGGGTCTCAGGTACTGGCCGATGGTGAGCACCTCGATGCCGTGGTCGCGCAGGTCCCGGAAGACCTGGAGCAGCTCCTCTCTGGTCTCGCCCAGGCCCACCATGACCCCGGACTTGGTCACCATGTCCGGGTCCAGCTCCTTCACGTAGGCGAGCAGGCCCAGGCTGCGCTCGTAGACGGCCCGGGGCCGGATCCGCCGGTAGAGTCGCGGGACGGTCTCGGTGTTGTGGTTGAAGATGTCGGGTCGGGCCTCGACCACGGTGCGGATCGCGTCCCGGTCACCCTGGAAGTCCGGGGTCAGCACCTCGATCGAGGTGTCCGGGCTGCGGCGGCGGATGGCGCGGATGGTGCGGGCGAAGATCGTGGCCCCGCCGTCGCGGAGGTCGTCGCGGTCCACGGAGGTGATCACGGCATGGCGAAGGCCCAGCTCCGCCACCGACCCCGCCACGCGCAGCGGCTCACCGATGTCCAGCTCCGTCGGCCGCCCCGAGGTGACCGCGCAGAAGCGGCAGGCACGGGTGCAGACGTCGCCCAGGATCATGAAGGTGGCGGTGCCGCGGTTCCAGCAGTCGAAGATGTTGGGGCAGTGGGCCTCCTCGCAGACCGTGTGCAGGCGCCGATCCCGCATCAGGGCCCGGAGCCGGCGGTAGTTCTCGCCCTCGTGCACCCGGACCTTGATCCACTCCGGAATGCGGCGTCCCGGCATCAACGGTTCGCTCACCGCGTCTCTCCTAGATCCGGATGGAGGCCGGGGTCCAGCCCTCCAGCCGTTGCTTGATGAACCCCAGGAAGGAGCCCGCCATCATCCCGTCCACGATCCGGTGGTCGAACGACAGGCACATGTTCATCATGTGCCTGATGGCGATCCCTTCGCCGACCACCACCGGGCGTCGGGTGATGGCCTCCATGGTGAGGATCGCCGCCTGGGGCTGGTTGATGATGGGCTGGCTGGCGATGGAGCCGGTGGCGCCGGTGTTGTTGAGGGTGAAGGTGCCGCCCCGGACCTCCTCCGGCGTCAGCCGCCCGGCCCGAGCCCGCTCGACCAGGTCGGCGATGGCCCGGGCCAGCTCGGCGAAGCCCATGCGCGCCGCGTCCTTGACCACGGGCACGATCAGGCCGTCGGGGACGGCCACGGCCACGCCGAGGTTGACGTAGCGCTTGAGCAGGATGCCCTCCTCGGTCCAGCTGGAGTTCAGGTAGGGGAACTCGGCCAGGGCCTCGCAGAGCACCTGGGCCACGAAGGGGACGTAGGTGAGCGGGACGCCGTGCCGGCGGCGGAACCCCTCCTTCTCCGCCTCCCGGTAGCGGACCAGCTCGCTCACGTCCACCTCCTGCAGGGTCCAGGCGTGGGGGGCGGTGGCGAGGCTGCGCACCATGTGCTCGGCGATGGACCGGCGCATGGTCGTGGGCCGCACCAGCTCCTCGGCCGCGGCCGGGGCGGGAGAGGGCGGCGCCGTCGGTGCGGCCGCCGGCTCCCGCTGGGCGAGGAAGGCCAGGACGTCGTCCCGGGTGACGCGGCCGCCCTCGCCCGTGCCCGGGATCTGGCCGGGGTCGAGGCCGTGCTCCTCGACCAGCCGCCGCACGGCCGGGCTCAGCCGCCTGGGGCCGGGCGCGACGGGCTCGGGCGCGGAGACGGTCGCCGGCGCCGCCGCGGGGGGAGCGGCCGGGGCGGACGGGGTCGTCTCCACGGCCGGGGCCCCGGCCGCCACCCCCGCCTCCTCGCCCGCGACCTCGATCAAGGCCAGCTCCTGGCCGATGGGGATGGTGGTCCCCTCCTGGACCGAGATCCTGGTCAACCGCCCCTCGTAGGGCGAGGGGATCTCCGCGTTGACCTTGTCGGTCACCACCTCCACCAGGGGCTCGTCCCGGCGTACGTAGTCGCCCTCGCGCTTGAGCCATCGCTCCACCGTCCCCTCGGTCACCGACTCGCCCAGCTGCGGCATCTTGATCACGACGACGCCCATGCGGGGACCCTCCTCTCGGGAACGGTGGCACGGAGACGATGGAGACGAAGGATGGAGGCGACGCCCAGAATCGAACTGGGGATCGGGCTTTTGCAGAGCCCTGCCTTGACCACTTGGCTACGTCGCCACCTTCTGCGCTGGGGATTTTACCGCCTCATGGCCTACCCTCCCATAGGTGTCGGATCCGTTCCGGGAGGCCATGGCGGCCGTGGCCGCGGGGGTGGTGGTGGTGAGCGCCCGCGACGCCGGCGGCTTCCGCGGCCTCACCGCCACCAGCTTCACCTCGGCCTCGCTGGAGCCGCCGCTGGTGCTGGTCTGCCTCGACCGGCTGAGCCGGACCCGGGAGGCGGTAGCGACCGGGGGCGCCTTCAACGTGAGCGTGCTGGAACGCCGGCAGGAGTTCGTGGCCGAGCGCTTCGCGGGCCGGGCCCCCCTGGTCGACCCGGCCTGGCGGGCGGTGCCGCATGAGCTGGGGTCCAACGGCCTGCCCATCGTGGCCGGCTGCGTGGCCTGGTTCGAGTGCCGCCTCCGGGCGCTGCACCCGGCCGGCGACCACGACCTCGCCCTCGGGGAGGTGACCGTCGCCGGCCGCCGGGGCGGCGACCCCCTGGTGCTCTGGGACCGCTCCTTCTGGAGCCTGGCCTGATGCGGTCGGGCGCCGGCGGCGCCCGGCGGCCCCCACCCGGCATCATGGCCGCATGACACGGGTGGCGGTGCTGGACGACTACCAGCGGGTAGCCGGGCGGATGGCGGACTGGGGGTCGCTGCCGGAGGGGACCGAGGTGGTCTTCTTCCACGACCACCTGGTCGGGGTGGAGGCCCTGGCGGAACGGCTCCGGGACTTCGAGGTGGTGGTGGCGATGCGGGAGCGCACCCCGTTCCCGCGCTCCCTCCTGGGCCGTCTCGGGCGCCTGCGCCTCCTGGTCACCACGGGCATGCGCAACGCCGCCATCGACCTGGACGCCGCCGCCGAGCTCGGCATCACGGTGAGCGGCACGGACGGGATCGGCACCAGCACCGCGGAGCTCACCTGGGCCCTGATCCTGGCCCTGCTCAGGCGCGTGCCGGAGGAGGACGCCTCGATGCGGACGGGGGGCTGGCAGCACACGCTGGGGGTCGACCTGGCCGGCAAGACGCTCGGGGTGATCGGGCTGGGCAGGATCGGCCGGCAGGTGGCGGCGGTGGCACGCGCCTTCGGGATGGAGGTCACGGCCTGGAGCCAGAACCTCACCGAGGAGGCGGCCCGGGCGGCCGGGGCCCGCCGGCTGGACAAGCTCGACCTCCTGGCCGGGGCCGACGTGGTCACCGTGCACCTGGTCCTCAGCGAACGGACGCGAGGCCTGATCGGGGCGGCGGAGCTGGAACAGATGAAGCCCACCGCCTACCTGGTCAACACCTCCCGCGGCCCCATCGTGGACGAGCGGGCCCTGGTCGCGGCCCTCCGCTCCGGCCGGATCGCGGGCGCGGCGCTCGACGTCTACGAGGTCGAGCCGCTGCCTCCGGACCACCCCCTGCGGACGCTCCCGAACACGGTGCTGACTCCGCACCTGGGCTACGTCACCGAGGCCGGGTACCGGGTCTTCTACGGGCAGGCGGTGGAGGACATCGCGGCCTTCCTCGCCGGTGCCCCGATCCGGGTGCTGACGCAGCGGTGAGGAAGGCGGCGGCCCGGGGCCGGGGCGCAGTGGTACCCCTTCAGTAGGGAAGCTCCTCCTCGTCCATGTGGAAGTGGTGGCCGAGCTCGTGCAGCAGCGTTCTGCGGACCTCCTCGACCAGCTCCTCCCAGCTCGAGCAGGCCCGCTCGTGGGTCCGCTTGTAGATCGTGATCCGGGCCGGGAGGCCGCCCGAGGCCAGGGCCCCGGCGCCCTCGTAGCGGCCGAGCAGACCCTCGCTCGACCGCTCCGCCACCACGAACTCGATCTCCTCCAGGTAGGGCTGGAAGGGTGCCGGCACCGAGTCGATGGCCGCCCTGACCGCCTCCTCGAAGCGGGCCCTGCTCACCCGCACGGCCACCCTCCGGCGCCGGGCGCCGTTCGGCGCCGGTCCGCGACCACCACGATCACCGCCGCCCCGATCATAGAGCGCCCCGGCCCGGGCCGGCCAGGGGCGGACCGAACGCGCTACCGTTGGACTCCGGTGGGCCGATCGTGGGTCGGATTCCGGCATCGGGGGTCACAGGGATGGAACGGATCAATCGGGTGGCAGTGGTGGGCGCCGGCACCATGGGCTCGCAGATCGCGCTGCAGACCGCCTACGGCGGCCAGTACGAGGTGACCCTGATCGACTCCGACCCGGAGCAGCTGACCCGGGCGGGGGCCCAGCACCAGCGGCTCGTTCGCCGAGCGGTGGAGCGGGGCCGGCTCACGGCCGAGCAGGCAGAGGCCGCCCTGGCCCACATCCGGAGCGGGACCGACCCGGCCCCGCTCGCCGACGCCGACCTGGTCATCGAGGCCATCTTCGAGGACCTGGCGGCCAAGCGCGCGCTCTGGAAGGAGATGGGGGAGCGGGCCCGGCCCGATGCCATCCTGACCACCAACTCGAGCACCATCGTGATCTCGCGCCTCGCCGACCTGGTCCCGCACCCGGAGCGGTGCTGCAACCTGCACTTCTTCCATCCGGTCACGGTGCTGGAGCTGTGCGAGGTGGTCAGGGGACCGTGGACGGCGGAGGAGACGGTGCGGAGGGTGATGGAGTTCGTGCGGAGCATCGGCCGGGTGCCGGTGCTGATCACCAAGGAGATCCACGGCTTCGTCGTCAACCGGATCCTGCTCGCGGCCCTGGAGGAGGCGTTCCGCCTCCTGGAGGGCGGCTACGCCTCGGTGGAGGACATCGACGTGGCCGTCAAGAAGGGACTGAACTGGCCCATGGGGCCCTTCGAGCTGCTCGACTTCAGCGGCCTCGACGTCTTCCACGGCATCTGGAAGGATCGGGCCGCCCAGGAGGGCGGCGAGGGCGCGCCCGCGACCCTGCTCGAGAAGGTCCGCAGGGGCGAGCTGGGCCGGAAGACCGGCCGCGGCTTCTACGAGTACGCGACCAGCTGAACGGCCGCCCTCCGCGGTGGGGTGGGAGGGTCTCGGATGTGGGGCCTCGGCCGCCCCGCGGCGGTCCCGACTGAGCACAGACAGGGACACAGATAGGGAGAGGACATGGACACCGTCAACCTCGGCCACAGCGGTCTACGGGTCAGCCGTCTCGCGCTCGGGACCATGATCTTCGGGGGCCAGGTCGACGAAACGGTTGCCTTCGCGGTCATGGACCGGGCCTTCGAGCTGGGCATCGACTTCTTCGACACCGCCGACGTCTACCCCGTCCCGCCCTCGGCCGAGACCGCCGGCCGCTCCGAGGAGATCGTCGGCCGCTGGATCCGCAGCCGCGGCCACGCGGTCACCGTGGCCACCAAGTGCGTCAACCGGGTCGGGCCGGGCAGGAACGATCAGGGCGGGGGGCGCAAGCACGTGATCGAGGCCTGCGAGGCCTCTCTGCGCCGGCTGGGACGGGAGCGGATCGACGTCTTCTATCTCCACCACGCCGACCTGGAGGCCCCCCTGGAGGAGACCCTGGAGGCGCTGGACCAGCTGGTCCGGGCAGGCAAGGTGCACTATCTGGGGGTCTCCAACTTCGAGACCTGGCAGCTGGGCCTGGCCCTGGCCACGATCGCCGAGCGCCGCCTGGCCCGGATCAGCGTGGTGCAGCCGCGCTACAACCTGCTCAACCGCGTCTACGAGCGCGACCTGCTGCCTCTCTGTCGAGCGGCCGGGATCGGCGTGGCCCCGTACAATCCGTTGGGCGCGGGCATGCTGACCGGCAAGTACCGCCGGGGTCAGGAGCCGCCCGTCGGCTCGCGCTTCGCGCTGGGGGAGTACGGCCGCTCGTACCAGCGGCGCTACTGGGACGACCGGATGTTCGACGTGGTGGAGGCGGTGACCGAGGTGGCCCGGGAGCTGGGTGCCAGCCCCGCCCAGGTCGCCCTGGCCTGGCTGCTGGCCCAGCCGGGGGTGACCACCCCGATCGTGGGCGCCTCCCGGCCGGAGCAGCTCGACGACGACGTGGGAGCGCTGCGGGTACGGCTCTCGCCCGAGCAGCTTGACCGCCTGGCCCGGGTGTCGCAGCCTTTCGTTTAGTGTCGTGAGCCCGAGGTTCGTGGTCGGCTGGACCCGGGGGTGCCGGCGCCCCGACCAGGGTGGCACCGAGAGGGGCGCGGCCGATCTCGCCCGACCACGAGCGGCGGGTCCCTGACGCCGCCATCGGCGCCCGGGCCACCCGACCACGGACCTCCGGCTCGGGCCCGGAGCGCACCCTGGGGTGCGGGTGTGGCGAAACGGCAGACGCACGGCTCTTAAAAAGTCGGGGGTGTCGACCCGTGTGGGTTCGAATCCCACCACCCGCACCAACCCCGACGCCGGCCGACGACCGGCGCCGGGCCGCTCGGCCCGGGGGTCCGGCGCCGGCACCCGCTCGCCGCGAGGCCGACCCGGGCGCCGTCCGCCACGCCGCCGGCTCGGCGCGGCCGCCCACCCGCCCGGGGCGACCACGGTCGTGACCTCCGGGCTTAAGATTCGACACGATGCCCAGGCGGTTGGAGGAAGAACCCGATGACGAGCCGGAGGCCGCCCCGGCGACCGTCGTCCCCTCGGTGCCTCCGGAGGGACAGGAGTACGAGTATCGAACCGAGGTCATGACGGCGGACCAGGTGCTCGACGGGGTCACCTTGCCCGACCAGCTGACCCGGGCGGCGGCCGACGGATGGGAGCTGGTGGACGTGATCGCGGCGGGCGAGCGGCACGCGGTGTTGCTCCGCCGGGCCCGGCGGCCCAACCGGGCCCACCACCCCGTGGGCTTCGCACCGCCGGCGCGCTGATGGGGTGAGCATGCGTCGGCGCCGGCGGGTCCTGGTGGTCGAGGACGATGCGGCGGTGAGGGCCCTGGTCGCCGAGGTGTGCCGTCACAACGGCTACGAGGCGATCGAGGCCGCTCGGGGCCAGCAGGCGTTGCAGATCGTCGAGGCCAGCGAGCCGGACGTCCTCCTCCTGGACTGGGTGCTCCCCGATCTCAGCGGCATCGAGGTGTGCCGGGAGCTGCGCCGGCGCGGCGTGAGCTGCCCGATCCTGATGCTGACCGGTCGCACCGCCAACGTGGACATGATCGTCGGGCTGGAGGTGGGAGCCGACGACTACATCACCAAGCCCTTCGACGCCCGGGTGCTCATGGCCCGGCTGGGGGCGCACCTCCGGCGCGTGGAGATGACGGCCAGCGGGTCCGGGCGGCGTCGCTTCGTCAGCGTGGGCGACGTCACCATCGACACCGAGGGGCGGCGGGTGCGGGTCGGCGACCGCGAGATCCGGTTGACCATGACCGAGTTCAACCTGCTCGCCCTGCTGGCGGCCAACCCGGGTCGGGTGCTGACCCGAAGCCAGCTCCTGGAGAAGGTCTGGGGCTACATGGCCGACGTGGACCACCACTCGGTCGACCCTCACGTGCAGCGGCTGCGCCGCAAGCTGGGATCCTCGGGCGACGCCGGGATCACCCTGGAGGCGGTGCCGGGGCTCGGCTACCGGCTCTCGCCCCGGAGCTGAGCCCTCCCGCC
>DASRBU010000120.1:0-5147 GCA_035653475.1 Candidatus Dormiibacterota bacterium
CCGCCACCCGCCGACCCGCCAGCGGCCGCTCCCGACGGAACCGCTCCCGGATCCGCAGCAGCACCGGCATCTCCCGCGCCGCCCACGCGATCAGCTCCTCCCCCTCCCCCGCCAGCGAGCGGTCCTTGACGTCGCCATCGACGTAGGTTGCCATCGCCATCGACCGTAGGCCCCTTCGAGGAGCCGGGCAATGACGATTCCCCCAGAGTTGCCGGCCCCGGACTTGTGCCATACCACAGAAGCCATCGGGGAGGACCTGGCCGTCCGCCGACGATCGCCGATGGCCCCGCCTCCTCGCATCCTGGCCTGGAGCACAGATCGCGAGCCAAGCTCCTTGTGTCCGACCACAGGGGCGACGTCGGGAGGGCGCGGTAGGATGCCAACATGGCGGTTCGGGACCAACCGCCCCTCGAGTCGGTGCCGGTGAGGGCGGAAGGCGTCGGCCGCGAGAACCAGGTGCTGCGCGAGCTGGTGGCCATCTACCACCACCTGACCGGGCTCGCCCTCCAGAGCGCCGAGCTGGAGACCGTGGCCAAGCTCCTGGCGGAGCGGACCGCGGAGCTGGTGGCGATCGTCAGCCCCACCCTGGACGTGCTCGCCGCGGGTGCCGCCGGGCGGGGGCCGGCCGAGGCCGCGGAGCGAGCCCGCGAGTTCATCTCCGGCCGCCGGCTGGGGCGGGTGGTGAGCGTGGTGGCGCGTACCCGCCGGCCGCTGCGGCTACCCGCCGCCGAGGGGGCCCCGCCGGTCGTGGTCGCCCCGATCCTGGTCGGCGACGACATCCTGGCCTGCCTGTTGACCGTGGAACGGCCGTGGGACGAGCCCGGGGAGGACGTCAGCCTGCTCGTGACCGAGCACGCCGCCACCATCTGCGGCGTCATCATGAGCCGGGAACGGGTGGTGGCCGCGGCCGCGGCCCGCGTCCGCGACGACCTGGTGGAGGGGCTCCTCCTGGGCCGGGCCGCCGAGCCGGAGGAGGTCGATCGCTGGGCCCAGCACCTCGGCTACGACCCCAACCACGCCCACCGGGTGATCTCGGTGGCGCTGGAGGACGCCACCGACCAGGAGCTGGAGGCCGTGGACCAGGCAGCCCGGCGCCGCCGGATCCTGGACGGCCTGGCGCGCTTCGCCGGTGGCCGCGCCCCCGACGCCATCGTGGCCGTTCGCGACCGTGAGCTGGTGATCGTGGCCCGTGAGCACCCCGGCTCCGCCGACCATCGCTGGCCGGCCCCCCGCGAACTCGGCGACGCCCTCCTCGCGCACGCCCGCCGGCTCTACCCGGGCACGGTCCTGATCGTGGGCATCGGCGGCGTCTGCCGACGGCCCAGCGAGATCGCTCGCTCCTACGCCCAGGCGCGGCGGACGATCGGGACGTCGCGACGCCTGGGCCGGCACGGCGAGGCGGTGGCCTTCGAGGACCTGGGCATCCACCGTCTCTTGCTCCAGGTGCCGGACCTGGACGAGCTCCGGGCCTTCGCCGAGGAGGTGATCGGCCCCCTCCTCGCCCACGAACGGCAGCACCATTCCGGATACTTGAAGACCCTGGCCGTCTATCTGCGGGAGAACGGCAGTCTGCAACGGGCTGCCCGCCAGCTGCACGTCCATCCCAACACCGTGACCTACCGCTTGAACCGCGTCCGCGCCATCTGCGGCCTCGACCTCGACCGCTACCAGGACCGGTTGCTGGCCCAGGTGGCGCTGGAGATCGTGGAGGCGTTGGGCGACCGATGACGGCCGACTTCGCCGCCGCGCTCCAGCAGCGCGTCCTGGTCTGCGACGGGGCCATGGGGACGATGCTCCACGCCTCCGGCATCCCCCTCGACCGGGCCCTGCCCGAGCTCAACCTGTCCGACCCCGGCCTGGTCAGGGCCATCCACGACAGTTACCTGGCTGCGGGGGCGGACGTGATCCAGACCAATACCTTCGGGGCCAGCCGCCTGCGGCTGGCCCTGCACGGCCTCCAGGATCTGACCCGGGACATCAACCTGGCTGGGGTCCGGATCGCGCTCGAGGCGCGCGCCGCCGCCGGCCGTCCAGCCTTCGTGGCCGGCTCGGTGTCGCCCGCGGTCACCGCCGCCCAGCGGGCCCGGGCCGACCTGGAGGCGCGGGCCGAGGCCATCCGTGAGCAGGTCCGGGCGCTGGTCGAGGGCGGGGTCGAGTTGCTCCTCTTCGAGACCTTCGGCCACCTGGCCGAGATGCTCGAGGCGGTGCGCATCGCTGCCGCCGAATGCGACCTGCCCATCGTGGCCCAGATGACCTTCGCCGATGACGGCCAGACCTTGGGCGGGGAGAGCCCCGCCCAGGTGGCGAGGGCGCTGGCCGAGCTCCCGGTCACGGTCGTGGGAGCCAACTGCACCCTTGGGCCGCAGGGCCTACTGGGCATCGTCAAGGAGCTGTCGCGCCACACCTCGCTCCCCCTGAGCGCCCAGCCCAACGCCGGCGCGCCCCGGATGGTGGGCGGCCGGCGCTTCCAGTACAGCGTCGATGCGGGCTACTTCGCCCGCTACGCGCGGCGCTACGTAGAGGCCGGGGCCGCACTCGTCGGCGGCTGCTGCGGCACGACCCCGGAGCACATCCGGGCGGCGGCGGAGGCGGTCGCCGGTCTGCGCCCAGCGGATCGCGTCCGCCTCCTCGCCCCGGTGTCGTCGCCCGGGCGGACCCTGGCGACCGAGGAGGGCGAGCTCGGGGACGGCGGGCTGGCGGACCAGCTGGCCAAGCGACGGTTCGTGGTCGCGGCCGAGGTGAGGCCCCCGCTGGGTGGGGGAGCGGAGCAGGCCACCCGGGAGGCGATGGAGTTCCGGAGCCGGGGCATCCAGCTCTTCGCGGTGGCCCCCACCACCAGCGCCCGGGCCCAGATGAGCCCTCTGGGCCTGGCCCTCCACCTGCAGCAGCAGCTCCGGGTGGAGGCGATCCTGACCGTGACCACCTGGGACAAGAGCATCATGACCCTGCAGGCCGACCTGCTCGGCGCCCACGCCCTGGGCATCCGCAGCGTCATCTGCCGAACCGGCAACCCGCCCCTCCGGGGCGACTACCCCAACGTGGACGGGATCTGGGAAGTCGACTCGGTCGGGCTGATCGGGCTCCTGGACGGGCTCAACCGGGGCCGGGACTCCAACGGCCTGGTGCTCGAGGCCGCCACCTCGTTCTACGTGGGTGCCCGCTGCAACCCAGGGGCCTCCGACCTCCAGGCGGAGCTGGCCAGGACGCGGGCCAAGATCGCGGCCGGGGCCCGGTTCCTGGTCACCCGCCCCCTCTACGAGCTGGAGGCCCTGCGGCGGATGATGGCCAGCCTGCCCGGGCAACGGGTGCCCATCCTCCTCTCCGTGCAGCCGCTGCGCAGCTTCAGCGAGGCCGAGTACCTGCGCTACGAGGTGCCGGACGTGATCGTCCCCGAGGCGGTGCTGGAGGCGATGCGACGGGCCGGCGATGCCGAGGCCGAGGTCGGCCTGAGGCTGGCCGAGGAGCTGCTCCAGGAAGCGGCCGAGCTCGTCGACGGCGTGGTGCTGTCCCTCGCCGGCGCCCCCGAGGGCGCCCCCGACCGCCTGCTCCGAGCCCTGTCCGGCCGGCGTCCGGCGCCACGCCCTTCCTCCTGAGCCGGCCCGGGCCCCCTCCCGAGCGCAGAACGGGGGCCGGCGAGGCCCCGCCGACGCCCGGATCGGACGCCGGTAGGGCCTCGGATCTCGCCTTCAGCCCGCCGCGGCGGCCGCGCCCAGCTCGGCGCGAACCATGCGGGCGCCCTCGGCCAGGGCCCGGAGCTTCATCCTGGCCACGATCCGGGGCAGGTTGCGCAGGCCGCAGTCGGTGGTCAGGTACAGCCGTTCCGCCGGTACCACCTCCAGCACCTTGCGCACCCGGGCCGCGACCTGCTCGGGCGTCTCCACCATGGTCGTGCGCACGTCGATCACCCCGATCGCCACCTCCCGGTCGGCGGGCAGGCTGCGCAAGGCGTCGATGTCCACCATCTCGCGGTTGGCGAAGTCGAGCACGAACTGCTCCACCGGAGCCGCGGAGAGGTGGGGGAGCACGGCCTCGTAGCCGCGCGGGAAGAGCCCGGCCAGCCGGTTCCCCCAGGCATTGCCGTAGCAGAAGTGCCAGGCGATCTTGGCGTCGACGCCCTCCACGCACCTGGCGATCACGTCCACGATCCACTCGAAGTCGGCGTCGTTGCCGGTGAAGAGCGGCAGCCAGGAGCCCAGGTCCTCGAGCTGAAGGAAGGTGGCTCCGGCCTCCACCAGCTCCTTCATCTCGGCGTTGAAGATCGGAGCCAGGGCGTAGGACAGCTCGCGGGCGTCCTGGTAGTGCCGGAAGTAGACGTGCCAGGCGAGGTTGACCGGTCCGGCCCCGACCGAGACCTTGATCGGCCGCCGGGCGTTGCGCTTCGCGATCCGGTAGAGGTCGGCCAGGCGGATCGGCCCCCGGCTGACCGGGCCGCTGTTCACCACCCCGCCCCAGTCCGAGAGCAGCTCCACCTCCTTGGTGCGCTCGGTCACCCCGACCGCGCTGGGGTGCTCCTCCTTGGCCGCCTCGAAGCCCCCGATCCGCTCGTACATGTACCAGCAGAAGGCGCCGATGCCGCCGACGTAGTCGTCGAAGTACATCTGCCCATCGGTGACGATGTCGAGGCCCGCCTCCTCCTGGTCCCGGATCGCGGCCGCGGTGGCGTCCTCGTACGCCTCGGCGTGGGGCGCGTGCTTGAAGGCCACCCGGACGTCACGGCCCAGGAGCTGGTACGTGTACCAGTGCGGCCGGGGATAGGAACCCACCATGGTGGTGGGCAGCAGCGTGTCCACGATCTTGCGCATGTGCACCTCCTTCCGTTCACGCCGCCGGTTCCGGCCGGCTCGCTCCCGATCACCCCAGCTTAGGGTCTGGGCGGCCGGACCCCGCGGCCGGACCCGTGGGCGCACCGGCCCGGGGCCGGGCGCCCACGGCCGTCCGGCCTCAGCGGTTCCCCTCGGGGGCGCCGAAGAGCGCGTCGCCGACCCAGGGCACGTCGTCGTCGGGCAGGGGCGAGGGCGTCTCGGCCACGAAGCTGGCGGCATCGTCGATGCTCCCCGACCCGGAGTAGCGGGCCCGCTCCGGGTAGGGGAAGAGCGGGCGCGTTCGCACCACCTGGCCGGACTGGTTCAACTGGCTCGCCACCAGAC
>DASRBU010000121.1:0-4538 GCA_035653475.1 Candidatus Dormiibacterota bacterium
TTCCTGGTCTGGGACATCGTCCACCGGCACCGCGTCGTCCGCCGCTGCGAGCGGACCCTCGATCCCATCCTGGGCAAGAGCCTGGTCCTCTACTGTGCTGCCTGAGGTCCCCGGCGTCCTGAGCGCCGCGCAGGCAGAGCAGACGGCGCTGGCCATCGCCGCCGTGCAGCGCCCGGACGGATGCATCCCCTGGGAGGATGGGCGCCACGCCGACCCCTGGAACCACGTGGAGGCGGCCATGGCCCTGGACGTGGCCGGACGGCATGCGGCGGCGGCCAAGGCCTACGAGTGGCTCGTCCGCCGGCAGCGGGCGGACGGGTCCTGGGCCGCCTCCTACCGGAACGGGCGGGTGGAGGACGCCTTCACCGACGCCAACTTCTGCGCCTACGCCGCCACCGGCCTCTGGCACCACTTCCTGGCCACCGGCGACCGCGACTTCCTCTCCCGGAGCTGGCCCACGCTGGAACGGGCCGTCGAGTGCGTCCTGAGCCTCCAGCGGCCAGGAGGGGAGATCTGGTGGGCCCGGGACACCCTTGGGCGGCCCTGGCCGGGGGCGCTGCTGAGCTCTTGCAGCTGCATCCACAAGAGCCTGGAGTGCGCGATCGCGGTCGCCACCCGCCTCGGGCGTCCGCGCCCTCGCTGGGAGGAGGCCCGCCGGGCGCTGCGGGCCGCGCTCCGTAGCCGGTCCACGGCCTTCGAGCCCAAGGACCGCTGGGCCATGGACTGGTACTACCCGGTGCTGGGAGGGGCGGTCCGGGGCCCGGACGCCAGGGCGCGGCTGGCCGGGCGCTGGACGGAGTTCGTGGTCGAGGGCCTGGGCGTGCGCTGCGTGGCCGACCGCGACTGGGTCACGGTGGCGGAATCCTGCGAGCTGGTGCTCACCCTCGACGCGCTCGGCCGATCCCACGAGGCGAGGACCGTCTTCGGATGGCTGCGCCGGCTTCGCACCCCGACCGGCCTCTACTGGACCGGGGTCACGTTCCCGGACGGCGAGCGGTGGCCCCTGGAGCGGCCCACCTGGACCTCAGCCGCGGTTCTGCTGGCCGCTGACGCCCTCTGCGGCGTCAACCGGACCGCCCACCTTTTCCAGCACCCGGAGCGAGCCCACGGCGGCCACCTCCTGGAACTGGCCCGAGGCCAGGGCGCGCCGGAACACGTGCCACGGCGCCTGCCCTCCCTGAGCGGGATCGGGGAAGACGTCGTGGATGACGAGGAGGCCGCCAGCGCGTAACCAGGGCGTCCAGCCGGCGTAGTCGGCCTGGGCCGCCGCCTCCGAGTGGCCACCGTCGATGAAGACCAGCCCCAGCGGGGAACGCCAGTAGGCCGCCACCGTCGCCGAGTCGCCGACCACCGCGATCACGACCGGCTCCAGACCCGCGGCGGCGACCGTCCGTCGGAAGGCGGGCAGCGTGTCGATGCGGCCGTCGGGGCCCAGGAACCTGGGGTCGAAGTACGGCTGGCCCGGCTGCTGCTCCTCCGAGCCCCGGTGGTGGTCGACGGAGAAGAGCACGGTGCCGGTGGCGAGCGCCGCCGCGCCCAGGTAGACGGCGGACTTCCCGCAGTAGGAGCCGATCTCGAGCAGCGGCCCCCTCGGGGCGGCACGGAGCCCGGCCCGGTAGAGCGTCAGCCCCTCCTCCTCGGGCAGGAAGCCTGGGGCCTCCCGGGCCGCACGCCGCAGGTGGGGCTCCAGGGGACGGTTGGGGACGGGATCGTGGCTCAGCCTCCACCCTCCCCGGCCAGCACCTCCAGCTGGCGCTGGATGTGCCGGTCGACGTCCTGGGCCCGCCGGGCCCAGATGCGCGCGTGCTCCGGCTGGCTCAGGATCAGGAACCGCTCCGCCTCCACCGCCTCCACCACCCTGGGGGCCAGCTCCTCCGGCGTCACCACCGCGTCCGGCATGCCCCGGTCGGCCCTCCCGCGCAGCCGGGCCCGTTCCAGCAGGTTGGTGGCGACGTATCCAGGGCACAGCACCGACACCCCGATCCCTCGGGGACGCAGGTAGAGGGCGAGCCCGGCCGAGAAGCCGACCACGCCGTGCTTGGTGGTGTCGTAGGGGATGGTCAGGGGGTTGTGGGGCACCAGGCCGGCGAAGGAGGCGGTGTTGACGATGTAGCCGCTCCCCCGCTCCAGCATGTGGGGCAGGAAGGCGCGCACCCCCCGCACCGGACCGAGGAGGTTGATCTGGACGATCCATTCCCAGTCGGCCATGGGGATCTCCTCGAGCGGCCCTCCCACCACCACGCCGGCGTTGTTCATGAGCAGGTCGACCCGCCCCATCGTCCCCACGGCTTGCGCCGCCAGCGCCTCCACATCGGCGTCGCGGGAGACGTCGCAGCGCACCGCCAGGGCCCTGCGACCCAGAGCCCGCAGCTCGCCCTCGACGGACGCCATCCGTCGCTCGTCGAGATCGGCGACGACCACGTCGGCGCCCCGTCGGGCCATCTCCAGCGCGCACGCCCGCCCGATCCCGCTGGCCCCGCCGGTGATCACGGCCACCCGTCCCTGCAGGTTCACGAGACGATTGTGATCGGACCGGCGACAGGGAGGCCAGCCCCCGGCCCCATCGCCGGAGCGGCGGCCGGCGATCGAGGAGGACCGCACGGCCGGAAGGGCCGCGCGGCCCCCTACCCCCCTACCCCACGATGGCCGAGCACTGCCACTGCCCCGGCCCGTCCCGGGCGTAGAGCCAGGCGGCGGCGTTGGCGTTGGCGACCGGGTCGAAGGGCGACTGGTTGTGCTGCGGGGTCGCGGCCCAGGTCGAGGGCAGGAACTGGAACAGCCCGGCCGCGCCGGTGGCGCGGTTGACGGCGTAGGGGTTGTAGCCCGACTCACACTTGGCCACCCGCAGCGCCCACTGCTGAGCGGCGGTCCCCAGGGGCGCGAACGCCTCCAGGATGATCTGCTGGATGGCGCTCGAGGCCACGGGCACCGGCGCCGAGGACATCATCGGCGAGACCCCTAGGGACGGCTGGCTCAGCGCCACCAGCCGCCCGTACTCGCTCTTGAGCTTCTGCTGCAGCTGCACCTGCTGCTGGAGCTCGGACTGCAGCTCGGACTGTTGCTGCGAGAGGTTGGCCAGATCCTGGTCCAGCCGGCGCTTGGCCGCCGCCGCCCGGTCGCCGGCCGAGGTCAGGTCGGCCATCCTGATCAGGGCGTCGGACAGCGACGAGGACTCCAGGAGCATGGCCAGCAGGGAGTCGGGCTGGGCATAGAGCACCCGGGCCAGCAACCTGACCTCGGCCCGCTCCTGGTCGATGCGCTGCTGGGTGTCGGCGACCGACCGCTCGAGGTCGCTGATCTGCTGGTTGAGCCTGGTGATCTGCTGCGAGGCACTGGCCAGCTGCCGCTGGACGCTCTGCAGGCTGGTGCCGTTGTCGGCCGCGTGGACAGGCCGAGCCACCGCCCAGCCAAAGGTGAGCACGGCCAGGCATAGACCAGCGATTCGGCGCATGGTGCGTCTACCCCCCTGTGGACAGCCCGGATACCGTCTCGTGGCCGGCTGCCCAACGGTCGGTCACCATAGCAGACGGGCCCCAGGGGGAGCAAGTCGGCAGGTTCCGCTGGCCCGACCCGAGAGGCCAGGTGCCCGCCGGCGTCCCCGACCTGCGGCGGCGCCGGCCCGGGGCGGACCGGAGGCCACGAGCCCGGGGGCCGGGGGTTCGACCGCCGGGGGCCGTGGTATCTTTGATGGCGTCACCCAGGCGCTGGATCCTGTGCGCCCTCTCCCTGGATCGAGCGGCTGGTGCTGATCGACGAGGAGACCCGGCTGGCCCGGTCCTGGGCGCTTCAGGATGGGTGGTACGGGCACCTTGACAAGTGAAGAGCGGGAAGGACCTGCCTCCGGTCCGTGCTGGCACCGGAGGACCTGGCCCCTGCCTTCGATCGAGAGCGCCGTGCTCTCAGCTGGGACGGAGAGTTTGATCCTGGCTCAGGGTGAACGCTAGCGGCGTGCCTAACCCATGCAAGTCGAGCGAGGGGCCGCCCCACCAGGGACGGCCTCCTAGCGGCGAACGGCTGAGTAACACGTGGGTAACCTGCCCCCTGGTGGGGGATAGCCCTGGGAAACCAGGGGTAATACCGCATGTGGTCACCTGCCGCATGGCGGGCGAAGAAAGGCGTGGCTTCAGCGGCGCCGCCAGGGGAGGGGCCCGCGGCCTATCAGCTCGTTGGCGGGGTAACGGCCCACCAAGGCGATGACGGGTAGCTGGTCTGAGAGGACGGCCAGCCAGAGGGGGACTGAGACACGGCCCCCACTCCTACGGGAGGCAGCAGGGAGGAATCTTCCGCAATGGGCGAAAGCCTGACGGAGCGACGCCGCGTGCGGGATGAAGCCCTTCGGGGTGTAAACCGCTGTCGGAGGGGAAGAGCAAGGACGGTACCCTCCGAGGAAGGCCCGACTAACTACGTGCCAGCAGCCGCGGTAATACGTAGGGGGCGAGCGTTACCCGGATTTACTGGGCGTAAAGCGCGTGTAGGCGGCTGGTCAAGCGTGGTGTGAAATCTCCGGGCTCAACCTGGAAACTGCACCGCGAACTGGC
>DASRBU010000122.1:0-11238 GCA_035653475.1 Candidatus Dormiibacterota bacterium
GCCATCGCCAAGGTGGAGTGCAGCTTCGGCCAGTGCCGGACCGATCAGCCCGACGCCCTGGTGCCGGCCGACATCCGCGCCCACGTCGACGTGGCCGCGCTCCAGCCCGGTGGCCGAACCGCCCGGCTGCTGGGTCTGGCCGGGGGCCGGCGCATCGGTGACTGGGTGAACCCGGAGCCGGTGGCGGGCGGCCAGCACGCGATGGGGTTCATGCAGTTCCTGCCCAGCACCTGGCGCCTGGAGGCGCCGCTCGCCCCGGGCAGCCCGAGCGACCCCTACGACCCCTTCCAGGCCATGGTCGTGGCCGGTTCCTACCTGCACCGCCTGGAGAGCGGAGCGGAGACCGGGCGGCCGGAGAGCCTGAGCGAGGCCATCGCCACCTACGGGGGCAGCCAGGCCTACGCCGCCCAGGTGCTCGCCCTGGCCCAGTCGCCGGCCGCCGACCTCGACGCCCGGGCCGCGGCCCTGGGCTACGGCCGGGTCCTCCAGGTCACCGACCAGACGCCGGTCATGAACGACGTACCCCCGGGCGGTTGGCCGCACGCGACCTATCCGTACGGGCAGTGCACGTGGTGGGTGGCCTACAACCGCCCCCTCCCCCCCTACCTGGGTGACGCCTGGCAGTGGCTGGACGACGCCGCCCGCGCCGGCTACCAGGTTTCGAGCCAGCCGGTGGTGGGCTCGATCGTGGTCTACGCCCGCAACCACGGATATTCGACCTTCGGCCACGTGGCGATCGTGCTCGAGGTTCGACCCGACGGCTTCGTGGTCTCAGAGATGAACTACGTGGGCTGGGCCATCGTCGACCAGCGGCTCTCACCCTGGCCGGATCCCCAGCACGTGGAGGGCTTCATCCTCTAAGCCATGACCCGGCTGGCGTCGAGGCCATCCCGGCGCGGGGACCATCGGGGATCGGCTCAGCCGTTGGAGGTGGGCAGCGGGCGCCACGGGCCTCGGGCGGCGCGCGCGCGGACGCGGTCCACCAGCTCGGCCAGGGCCTCGATCTCGCGCGCCAGCGCGCTCCGGCCCTCGGGGGTGATCCGGGCCCGGGTCCGCGGCCGGCGGCCGGCGAACCCCTTCTCGATCTGCACCAGCCCCGCCGACTCCAGCGCCGCCAGGTGTCGGGAGAGGTTCCCGGCGGTCAGGCCCAGCTCGCGCTGGAGGTAGGTGAACTCGACCGCGGCGGCGCCGTCGAGGATGACCATGATCCCCAGTCGGACGCGCTGGTGGGTCAGGTCGTCCAGCCGCCGGATCGGGTCGTCCATCAGGCCCGTATCCACCGCACGGCCCCGTAGCCGAGCAGGGCGAGCCCGTAGGCGGCCGTCAGGGGCCACGCGGCCGCTCGTGCCGGGCCGACGGTGGCCAGCAGTGCGACCACGAGGAGCGCGGTCATCACCGCCGCCATGGGCCAGCTCCGCCAGCAGACGAGCGCCAGCGCCACGTAGGCCAGCGCGACGCCGGCGATGGGGAGCAGCCCCAGCTCCGCCGAGAGCCGATCGAGCAAGCCGATGCCCAGCACCGTCGCCAACCCGAGCACGACGAAGCGCAGCAGCGCGACCCGGGCTCCCAGGGCACGGCGCGCGCGCCACAGGTACCAGCCGGTGATCGCGTACGCGAGCAGGGAGCCGGCGAGCCAGTAGGCCATCGGGGCGCCACCCCGGCCGGCTCGCGCGAAGGCCAGGCTGGCCAGCCAGAGCACGCCAAAGGCCAGGAGCGGGACCCACCCCGGCCGGTAACGGCGGCGGGCGCGACGGGCGTGCCGCCGCAGCTCGCGCAGGACCGCCTCCGGGGCCAGGTTTGACATACAAACTACATTATGATACAAGCAATGGTCACATGGGGGAGGTACCAGCGATCGACGAGGCCGCGGCGAGGACGCGGGAGCTGGTCCGGCGGGCGCGGTTCACCGGCATCGGTGCCGGCGTCCTGGCCGTGCTGGGGACCTTCGGGCTGCTCAAGGCGACCGGAGGCTGGCCCCTGCTCACGGTGGCGTTCTCCGTGGCCCTGCTCGTGGCGGCGCGGCGAATCGAGGGTCGAACCCCGCCGCCGACGCGCGGCCCTCGGCTCGCCACCCGCCGTCGTGCCTACCTCACCATCCAGGCCCTGGAGTACGGCGGCTTCGCCGTCGGCATCGTGGTCTGCCTCGTCCTCCGGCGACCGGACCTGATCGGCATCGTCACCATCGCCATCTCCGGCGCGCACTTCTTCGCCCTCGCCGTCGCCATCCAGGCGAGGGCCTCCTATGTGAAGGGCGCCCTGCTCGGCGCGATCGTGGTCGCCACCCTCCTGCTGGTACCCCCGGAGGTGCGGCTGGGAGGCCGGCCGGTGGTGGCCTGGCTGGCCTTTCCCTGCTTCGCCGCCGCGGTCGTGCTCTGGATCGACGCCGGCATCGCCGTCGGCGGCGCCCGGCGATCCGGCCGCCCGAGCCCGCTCGCCGCCGGCCCGTGACCGGCCGCCGGCCCGAGACCACAGCGTCCCCCGAGCGGCGACTCGGCCCGGGCGTGACCACGACCCGAGGACCGGGCGCCGCCGTCGCCGGGCGCACGGCCCCCGAGGCTCCCCGGCCGAGCGAAGCCGGCCTGTCCGAGCGACGCTCCGCGCCCCCCGTTCCTCCTGGAGGGCGCTGGCGCCTCAAGCCGGCTCCACCTCCACCCGGGTGCCGAAGAGGTCGCCTCCCCCGCCCCGGTCGGCCAGCCCGTCCGAGGTCAGGTCGTTGGCCGTCCCCCCCTCCAGCGACCGCCAGCGGCCGTGGGCGATGGCCACCACGCCGGGCCGGACCGCGTCCTCCACCCGCGCCCGCACGGTCAGCCGGCCGCGGCGGTTGCGCACCAGGACGCGGTCGCCGTCGGCGATCCCGCGCCGGCCCGCGTCCTCGGGGTGGATGGAGAGGGTGGCCTCGCCCTCGGCGCGCCGGTGCCAGGGCAGGTGGGAGTAGCTGGAGTTGAGGAAGTGGAGGGCGTGCTTGGCGCTGATCAGGGTCAGCGGGTGACGCGGGTCCTCGGGCGCGGGCACGAAGCCCGGCTCGGGGTCGGCGAACAGCTCGCAGCGACCGGAGGCGGTGGGGAAGCCGCCCTCGGCGAAAGGCAGCCGGCGCGACTCCGGGAGCCGGAGCGGCGCCCACCCCTGCCGGCGCAGCGTCTCGAGGTCGATCCCGGCCAGGTAGGGATGCCCGCTGCCCAGGGCCCGCTCGACCAGCTGCTCGTCGCTCTCCTGGAACTCGGGCTCCGCCCCCCAGCCCATGGCCGCCGCCAGCCGGCGGAACAGCTCCGTGTTGCAGACCGACTCGCCGCGCGGGGGCAGGGCCGGCTGATTGAGGGTGAGGTAGGTGTGGCCCCAGGAGACGAGCAGGTCCAGGTGCTCCAGGAAGCTGGTGGCCGGCAGCAGGTAGTCGGCGTAACGGGCGGTGTCGGTGACGAAGAGGTCGTGCACCACGGTGAAGAGGTCGTCGCGGGCCAGCCCGCGGCGGACCAGACCCGCGTTGGGGGCGGTGGTGGCGGGGTTGCTGTTGTAGACGAAGAGCGCCGTCACCGGGGGGTCCAGCCCGGGATCGGTCAGGGCCCGGCCGAGCTGCACCATGTTGACGACCCGGGTCCGGGGCTGGGGGCCGGCCAGGGCGCGGGCCGCCAGCGCCTCGGTGAAGAGGTCGCGGGTCCAGTGGGCCAGCCCCCCGCCCCGCTCGCGCCAGGCTCCGACCACGGCCGGCAGGCAGGCGATGGTCCGGAAGGCCGTTGCCCCCAGGGGCTGCTTCTCCGCCCCGACCAGGGTCCGGATCAGCGCCGGACGGGTGGTGGCGTAGGCCCGGGCCAGACGCACGATCTCCTCGCGCTCGACCCCGGTCAGGGCCGCGGCCCGCTCCGGCGGGTACTCGGCCAGCCGGGCCTGCAGCTCGGGCCAGCCGTGGCAGTGGTCGCGCAGGTAGGCCTCGTCGTGCCGGCCCTCGGCGACGATGACGTGCATCATGCCCAGGGCCAGGGCGGCGTCGGTGCCGGGCAGCGGGCGCACGTGCCAGTCGGCTTCGCGCGCGGTGCGGGTCCGGACCGGGTCCACCACCACCAACCTGGCCCCCGCCTCGCGGGCGCGGCGCACGAAGGGCCAGAGATGCAGGTTGGTGACGACGGTGTTGGTGCCCCAGAGCACGATGAAGCGGGCGTGCTGGACCTCCTCGGGGAGGACGCCGGTGGTGGTGCCCAGGGCCGCGGCCACCCCGGCGCCGGCGGTGTCGCCGCAGATCGTGCGCGCCAGCCGGCTCGCCCCCAGACGGGCGAAGAAGCGGCGGTCCATGGACGCGTACTGGATCAACCCCATGTTGCCGGCGTAGCTGTAGGGCAGCACCGCCTCGCCGCCCCAGCGATCCGCGATCTCGCCCAGTCGGAGGGCGATCTGGGCCAGCGCCTCCTCCCAGCTCACGGGTTCGAAGACGCCCTCGCCCTTGGGCCCGGCTCGGCGCAGGGGACGCAACACGCGCTCCGGGCTGTAGACGCGATCCAGGTAGCGGTGGACCTTCGCGCACAACGTCCCACGCGTGTAGGGATGCCCCGGAGCCCCGGCCAGCCTCACCGCCCGTCCCCCCTCCACGGTGACCTCCCAGGCGCAGGTGTCGGGGCAGTCGTGGGCGCATCCGCCCTTCACTACCATGGCCACGGCTCTGAGCCTACCCGCCGGGCGGCCGAGCCGCTACCCTTGGGCGGCAGTGAGGGCTGGAGAGCGGGAGCGACCGGAGGACGGTGCGCTGAAGCGTCTGGCCCGGGCCCGGTTCGGCCGTCAGGCCGCGCGCTACCTGTCCTCCCCCACCCACGCCAGGGGTGAGGAGCTGGCGCGCATGATCGAGCTGGCCCGACCGCTGGGCGGGGAGCGGTTGCTGGACGTGGCCACCGGCGCCGGCCACACGGCGCTGGCCTTCGTGCCCTGGGTGGGCGAGGTCATCGCCCTGGACCTGGCTCCCGCCATGCTGCGGACGGCGGGACGGCATCTGCGCTCGCAGGGCGCCGTCCGGGTCGATCTGCTGGCAGGGGACGCGGAGGCCATGCCGCTGGCGGCCTCCAGCCTGGACCTCGTCACCTGCCGCTACGCGGCCCACCACTTCCCGCGTCCGGAGCGGTTCCTGGCCGAGGTGGCCCGCGTCCTCCGCCCCGGCGGCCGCCTGGTGGTGTTCGACAACATGGTCCCCGAGGACGACCGGGTCGACGCCTTCGTCAACCGCCTCGAAGGCTGGCGGGACCCCAGCCATGTGCGCTCGCGCCGGCCCTCGGAATGGCGCTCCCTGCTGGAGCGGGCGGGGCTCGAGCTGGAGGCGATGGACCCGCTGGTCCGGCGCACCTACGACTTCTCCGACTGGACCGCCCGCCAGGCCATGCCCGCGGCGGATCGCGCGCGGCTGGAGCGGTGGCTGATGGCGGCTCCCCGCGACTGCGCCGAGCAGGTCCAGCTCCAGGTCGCGGACGGGCAGGTGCGCTCGCTCGCGGTGACCTTCGGTACCTTCGCCGCCCGCCGTCCCTGAGCCGGCCGCCCCTGCGTCATGGGCTCGACGCGGCACCGTACATTTGTTCGCACCGGTGCTAGCATGATGGTGATCCCGGCGAGGGATCGGGCCGAGCGAGAGATCCGGGGGTCGAGACCCCGGGAGGAGGACTGGGTGATGGACCGCGAGTTCGACGTGGTCTGCCTGGGAGGTGGGGTGTGCGGCGAGGCGCTGGCCGCCGAGCTGGCCGGCTCGGGCCTCAGCCTGGCAGTGGTGGAGCGGCACCTGGTAGGCGGAGAGTGTCCCTACTGGGGTTGCGTGCCCAGCAAGGCCCTGCTCCGCTCGGCGGAGGCGGTCGAGGAGGCGGATCGGGCTCGCGAGCTGGCCGCGGCCCGGGTGGAGGTCGAGGTCGACTTCCATCGTGTCGCCCGCCGCACCGCCGCCCTGGCCCGGGGATGGGACGACGCCCCGGCCGCGGAGGCCTTGACGCGCCAGGGCGCGGTCCTCGTCCGCGGTCAGGGGGTGCTGCTCGGCCCGCGCAGGGTGGAGGTCGAGGGCACCCGACTGATCGCTCGCCGGGGGGTGGTGATCTGCACCGGGACCGCGCCCACCGTGCCCGCCATCCCCGGCCTGGAGACGGTGGACCCCTGGACCAACCGGGAGGCCGTCCAGGCCCGGGAGCTGCCCCGAAGCCTGCTGGTGCTGGGTGGGGGCGCGGTCGGGGTCGAGCTGGGCCAGGCCTTCGCACGTCTCGGCGCCCGGGTGACGCTGGTCGAGGGCGCCGATCACCTGCTCCCCGCCGAGGAGCCCGAGGCCGGGGTCCTGCTCCGGCGCCACCTGGAGGCCGAGGGCATCCGGGTGGTGACCGGGGCTCGGGTGGAGGCGGTGGAGCGCGAGGAGAGCGGGGGCACCCGGCTGCGGCTGCCCGACCACGAACCCCTCTCCGCCGAGCGCTTGCTGGTCGCGACCGGACGGCGCCCCGACCTGACCGGCTCCGACCTCGACGCGGCCGGCGTGCGCCTTACCCGGGGCTGGGTGGAGGTGGACCCGCCCACCCTGCGCGCGGCGGACGGCATCTGGGCTGGAGGTGACGTGACCGGCCTCGGGGGCTTCACCCATCTGGCCCACTACCACGGCACCATCATCGGGCGCCAGCTCCGGGGGAGGCCGGCCCGGGCCAACCACACCGCCGTCCCCCGGGTCACCTTCACCGATCCAGAGGTGGCCTCGGTGGGCCTGAGCGAGGCGGCGGCGCGCCAGGGGGGCCTCGAGGTCGGGGTGGTAGCGGTCGACGCCGGCGAGGCCGTCCGGTCCGCCATCCACGGTTTCCGGGACGGCCTCATCAAGCTGGTGGTGGACCGGACCGGCGGGGTGGTGGTGGGCGCCACCGTGGTCAGCCCCCGGGCCGGGGAGATCGTGTCCGAGCTGACCCTGGCGGTGCGGGCCCGGGTCCCGATTTCCTTCTTGGCCGACACCATCCACCCCTTCCCGACCTTCTCCCGCGCCCTGCAGGGGGTCCTGGCCGAGGCGGCGGAGGACACGGCGGCCTAGCCGGTCCCGGCACCCGCCGGCCGTCGCTGGAGGTCGGGGGAGCGCCGGGCCCCAGCCCGTCCCAGGCCAGCTCCCGGGTCGCCAGCCGGCCTCGGGCAGGGCGATCAGGCGCGGCGGTGAAGACGACGCCAGGCTTCGAGGGCCAGCGCCAGCGCCGCCGCCAGGCCGAGCGCCAGTGCAATGGCCTTCCAGGTGCTGTGCTCGAAGGCGGCTCCCCCCACCCGCCCCAGCGCGCTCGCGTAGGCGGACCAGGTGAGGCCGGCGACGACGTCGGCGAGGACGAATCGGCGCCAGGGCATGCCCAGCGTGCCCGCGCCGAGGGTCGCCGCGGTCCGGCCGCCGGGAAGGTACCGGCCAACGACGATCATCACCGGCCCGTGCCGGCGGATCTGCTCGGTCGCCCATCGCAACCGCTCGGTCGCCTTCGGACCTCCCGCCAGCCGCCGTATCGCCCGCTCCCCGATCGAGCGCCCCAACCAGTAGACGACGTTGTCGCCCACGACGGCACCCAGGGCACCGGCCGGCACCAGCAGCCAGATCAGCGGTCCGCCGCTCCGGGAGGAGAGCACGGCGGCCGTGATCAGGGCGGTCTCGGCCGGGATCGGGGGCAGGATCGGATCGATCGCCGCCGCGAGCGCGACCACGACGTAGATGGCGGGGCCGCCGCTGGTGGCCGCGATCAGGCCGCCGAAAGCGTCGAGCAGGTCCATCAGCCCACGCTACCCGTCCGGTGGCGGCGAGCGAGGGATCGCGATGGCGGGACGTCGCGGCAACCGACCCACCCCCCTCGCGCCGGCGGCCGGGCGGCCCGCCACCGGTGCCGCCGCCATCCCATGGCCGGGGATGGGGGCACCGCCTCCGGCATCGACGCGCTGACGTCCATGACGCCGGCCCACGCGCTCGAGCGCGGAGGGCGTGGTGGTCCTGGCCTCGTCTTCGCCGTGGGCTGCCCGCCCTCCAGCGCCGAGGCTTCCTCGCCGGGGCCCGACCGTTCGCGGTCGTCGCGTTCGTGTGGGCCGGGGTCGCGATCCGTCGCTTCGCCGCCGAAGACGTCCGATGGTCGCCCGTCCTCTCCGTGCGCGCCTGTTGATGGACGACCAACTCGCCCGGGTAACGCCCTGAGCGGCCGCGCCTCCGGGGGCGGCCCCTCTTCGCCGGCGGAGCTACCCGGACGTCCGCCGCCGGATCTGCCTGGCCAGGCGCTGGGCCAAGGCGATCGCGGTCAACCCCACCAGCAGGTGCAGCACTTGGATCACGACGTGGACCGCTCCCACCAGCAGGGCGTCCTGGGTAAGGCCGAAGATGGGCATGAGCAAGCCCCAGAGCCCGGTCACCCCGACCTGGATCGGGTTCGCCCCCGTCGCCGCGCCCAGGAGGGCGAGCGCCCACAGGAGCAGCACCAGCAGGAGGCCGAGCAGCAGGTGCACGGGGACGAGGGTCAGCGCGTGGCCGGTCCAGAAGAGGATCCCGAGCACGACCATGGCCAGGCCGACGATCCCGACCAGAGGTTGGGCGATGACTGCGAAACGCGTCATGACGGCCAGGGTAGGGCCGCGGGCCGAGGCTCGTCGTCCGCCCCGACGCGGCACCCTCCCTGCGGCCGAAGGCGAACGCCGGCTACGCCGACCGACGTAGGCGGCCGGCGCCCGGCGGCCCAGGGCCGGGGACGACCCGTCGCGCCCTCGGTCCCGCCGGTGGGCGGGTACACTGACGCACCAGGGCATCAGGAGGGCGTTGGCAGGCAGGAAGGTGGCGCACGTGCTCCCCGACTCGAAGGCTTCGGCGGTCCCCACCTCCCATGCCCGCTGACCGGCTCTTCGGCCCGATCTCGACCACGCCCGCCATGCAGGAGGCGGTGTCGGACCTGGCCTGGGTCCAGGCCATGCTGGACGTGGAGGCGGCGCTGGCCCGGGCCGAGGCGCGCTGCGGCCTGATCCCGGGCGAGGCGGCGGAGGCGATCGCCGCCTGCTGCCGGGCCGATCGCTTCGACCTCGCCGCCCTGGGCCGCGAGGCGGTGCCCTCCGGCACCCCGGTCGTGCCCCTGGTCAAGGCCCTGACCGCGGCCGTTCCCCGGGAGGCGGCCGGTTACGTCCACTGGGGGACGACCAGCCAGGACGTGCTGGACACGGCCATGATGCTGGTCGCCCGCCGCGGCCTCGACCTGCTGCTGGCCGACCTGGAGGCCGTGGCCGCGGCCGGGGCCGCGCTCGCCGAGCGCCACCGGGCCACCCTGATGCCGGCCCGAACCCTGCTCCAGCAGGCGTTGCCCAGCACCTTCGGGCTCAAGGCCGCGGGCTGGCTGACGGCGACGCTGGAGGCCCGGGATGGGCTGGCCGAGATCCGGCGCCGGCGCCTGGCGGTTCAGCTCGGGGGCGCGGCCGGGACCCTGGCCGCCTTGGGCGGCCAGGGCCTGGAGGTGAGCCGGGAGCTGGCGGCGGAGCTGGGCCTGCCCGAGCCCGTGCTGCCCTGGCACACGGCCCGGGCCCGGGTGGCCGAGCTGGGCGCGGCCCTCGGCGTCGCCGCCGGCACCATGGCCAAGGTCGCCCGGGACGTGGCCCTGATGATGCAGACCGAGGTGGGCGAGGCCTACGAACCCGCCGCCCCGGGCCGAGGCGGGTCCTCGACCCTGCCCCACAAGCGCAATCCGGTGGCCGCGGTCGAGGTCGAGGCCTGCTTCCGGGGCGTGCAGGCGCAGGCCGGCCTGCTCCTCGCCGCCATGGAGCAGGAGCACGAACGCGCCGCCGGCGCCTGGCAGGCGGAGTGGGGGGCGGTGAGCGAGGCGTTCCGCCTCACCGCGGGGGCGACGAGCCGGGTCCGTGAGGTGCTGGAGGGGCTGGAGGTGGACGTCCACCGGATGCGCAGCAACCTCGACCTCACCCGGGGCCTGCTGCTCGCCGAGCACGTGGCCATGGTGCTCGCGCCCGGCGTGGGTCGGGATCGCGCCCAGGAGCTGGTCCAGGCGGCCTCGAAGCGGGCCCTGGCCGACGGCCGCACGCTGGCCGAGGAGCTGGAGGCGGACCCCGAGGTCCGCTCCCATCTGGGCCCGGAGGAGATCCGCGCCGCCCTGGACCCGGCGGCCTACCTGGGCTCCGCCGGCGCCCTCGTCGACCGGGCCCTGGCCGAGTACCGGAGAGGGAGGAGCCACCGGACATGACCGACGACGTCTATCAGCGGGGTATGGCGCTGCGGCGACAGGTGCTGGGCGACGAGCACGTGGACCGCGCCGAGGCGCGGCGGACGCCGCTCACCTCCGACTTCCAGGACCTGGTCACGCGCTACGCCTGGGGCGAGGTCTGGACCCGGCCGGGCCTGGACCGGCGGATGCGCAGCTGCATCACGGTGGCGTTGCTGGTGGCCCTGAACCGGCCCGAGGAGCTGGCCATGCACCTGAAGGCGGCCCGCCGCAACGGGGTGACGCCGGAGGAGCTGCGGGAGGTGCTGCTCCACGCCGCCGTCTACTGCGGCATGCCGGCCGCCAACCACGCCTTCCGCATCGCCCAGGAGGTGCTGGAGCCGTGAGCGGCCCTCCCGCCACGCCGTCCTGAGGCGCGGCCCGGCGCCCACCGGCGGCGCCGGGGCCGTTCAGCCGGGGCCGTAGCGCGCGTCGTCCTCCGGTGCCGACGGGATCACCCCGTCCACCGCCGGCGCCGGGGGCGCGGGGATGGGCGCCGAGCGGCCGGCGCGGCGCCGCACCCGCCGTCGGGACCGCGCACGGGATGCGTGCGACCGGTCGCCCACCGACGTGCCCGCGCACCCGGGCCCACCGGCCGGCCCGGTGCCGCTCCCGCTGTTCGGGCGGGATGACGAGGTCCGGCGACGCCCAGCGCTGCCTCGGCCGGACCTCCCAGCAGCGCCGTCGCGCCTCGTCCCGGGCCCGAACCATCCCCTTCCGGTCCACGAGCCGGACGGCGACCTCCGGGCTCGTCCCCCCGGCGTCTCAGAGGTAGCGGCACTCGGCCACCACCTGCCGCAGCCGCGATTTGGGATCGCCGCGCAGCACCGGGCCGTGGCTGAAGGCCACCACCCGGTAGTCCTCCTCCAGGAGCTTCTCGGCCGAGCGCCGGGCCAGGGCGGGGTCGGCGCAGAAAGCCCGGCGCACCCCCACCCGCAGCCGGCGGGGCATGGCCCCGAACGCGTCCCCGGTCAGCAGCAGCCCGCGCTCGTCCGAGACCAGGGAGGTGTGGCCCAGGGAGTGCCCCGGGGTGGCCACCACCCGGAAGCCGGCGATC